>JBOHGH010000004.1:0-85991 GCA_050699975.1 Pseudonocardiaceae bacterium
CACGGGTCGCCACGGCCCACCCCCAGGTCGGAAACAGCCCAACCCAGCAACCCTGGCCTCACCCCACCGCCACGTCATCCACCAACCCAGCCACCAGCCTCGGCGGTCAGAGGCGCAGCCTCGCTAGCCTTAGCGGGATCTACCTCCGGCCATAACAGCGCTATGAGCTGCTCCCGGGAGGTTGGCTTGCGTCGCGCGATGAGGATCTTCAACAGTTCCCGGTCTTTCTCCGATTGCCACACGGCGCTGGGGACCGGCGTGCCATCGCGGATCACCTGGAACACCCCGAGCGTCCGGATCAACACCGCGGGTGCATGCTTCGCGTCGACGATGGCGCCACCACCACTTCTGGTTGTGTTCATCGTCAGTTCATCGCAGCACACCACGTTTCCGTGACAACTCCCAGGTCACTCCCCGTCGAGTTCTTACTAAAGGTTCTGCGCGATATCTCTGGATGACCATGGTGACTGTACGAAAGGTGCACTGACCTGGCCGACACGCCGATCTTGCTTGGTGGGGGGCCAGCAGTGACGAGACGATCGAGCCCATCCCGACTCGTACTGATCAGCAGCAGCTCGCCCGCGCCGAGAACATCGGCTGGTCGGCTCTGGAGACCTGCTCGCGGGCCTGGCCGACACCGTGCTCGAGACCGCTCTGGAAGCTGAGCTCAGCGAGCACCTGCGCGACGACAAGCACGATCCTGCCGACCGTAATGGGTAACTCGCGCAACGGCACCGCACCAAGACCGTGTTCGTCGAGATCGGCCCCTGCGTCTAGCCGAGACCAAGAACCGGAGCGTGGACGACGTGTGCATCGGTCCGCGGCGGGCTGAAGACTGGGACGGCGCTGCAAGTGTCTGCGGCCGGTCTGCACCGCATCCACCGAGGCCACCGCCGCAGCCCGGTTCACCGAGTTATCCGAATGCTGGGGTGACCAGTACCCGACTCATCCACCGAAGATCAAACAGAACGACCACACAACAGCTCAGGTCACGCGTGAATCGCCAGGGTTTGAAGTCCTCCGTGCAGGGTGACAGTGCGAGGGAGGCATGACCGCCGTGCTATGGGTTCCTGGGTGTCGCTCCCGGGAGATCGGCGCGCACGTTCTCGGCTTCTCGGGGGCGGTGCACGGCGGCTACCCAGTGGCCAGTACCGGCAAGGTGCTGTCCCGGGTGGCCCGACTCGCGCGTGCACTGCCAGCGGAGGACGAGAGTCAGGCTGGTATCATCCAACCACTCGAACCCGCATTCCCGATAACCGTTATCCTTATAAAGGTCGGATGCCGGGTCGGGGTTGCCCACAATGATGTGACCCAACGGATCGCTCATGTCACACCGCAGCGACGATCTCGTGCAGTCCACGGAGTGAGGTCAACACCGAGGCGCCGAGGCAGGTAGAAGGGGATGAACCCACCCCATCACGATCGCATACACCAGCTACTCCTCTATCGCGGGTGCAATTACAAGACCGATTGCACATCACCAACATCATACAAACCGGTCCGCTGTTCGACATCAGGCATTACCCTTAAGGGCATCAGATATTAGCCCCTAAGCTCAGTGGTCGCCGCCGGAAGTCTGTCGGGGGTTGAGGCACGGCCGTTTCAAGATCGCTTGTGGACTCGGTCTGGTCGCCTCTCCCTTTCCCGCACGCCCCTGCTCCTGGGTTCCCGAACTCGACAGCAGAGTTGCCCGGGCAGTCCGTAACAGCTCTGTTGTCGAGTTCGGGAACCCAGGAGCGGTCGGTGTCGCGGGTAGGGGTTGAGGCGACCACTGAGCGTCCTGAAACACCCGGCACTACCTGCGCAGCGATGGCGCGCGACACACCAACGCACTCGACTACGCCGGCGACCCGGTACCTGACACCCCCGACACCCCTGAGCTACTGCATGCACGACCTGCCGTCCGGTCAACCCCCGGCGGACTTCCGGCGCCGACCACTGAGGTCGGGTGTGCCTGCTACGGGAGGAAATTGTGACCCGTTAGCACCTCGCAGTCGGCGAACTCGAGCGAAACTGCCAGCCGTTATAGTCGATCACGACCACCGTCTCCGCGCTGCCCGCGTAGCTCTAACGTGCAGCACTTGACGCCGCCACCCGCCTTTAGCAGTTCGGAGACATCGACGCCTACGGGCTCGAAGCCTCGGCCTCGTAATGTCCCGACCAGGTGGGTGGCCGCCTGCGGCAGCACGACGTGGCGACCATCAGACACCGCGTTGAGTCCGAACACCTCGGCGTCGAGGTCGGTGGCGACCACCGCGTCGGGGTACAGCCCCCGAAGCACCGCCCGGCTGCCGGGCGAGAACGCCGCCGGATAGTACATGATCTCGTCGTCGTCGAGCACGGCGAGCGCCGTGTCAAGGTGGTAGAAACGGGGATCGACTAACGTAAGGCTGATGACGGGATGACCGAAAAGCTCTTGCGCCTCATCATGTGCATGCCGGTCGGTCCGAAACCCGGTGCCCGCCAATACCCGACGTCCGGTCACCAGGTAGTCACCCTCGCCCTCATTGATGAGTTGAGGCTCCTGGATTTTCCGGTATCCCCGTGCACCGAACCACTCCCGGTAGGCCGCGGCCTCGCTGGCCCGCTCGGCGTGGCGGAACTTGGCGAGCAGCACGAGACCGTCGACAACGGTCGCACCATTGGCGGAAAAGACCATGTCCGGTAGATTCTCCACCGGTTCAATGAACTCGACCTCATGCCCCAACTCGAGATAGACGTCGCGTAAGCGCTCCCACTGCGCCATTGCGAGGTCAGCGTCGATGGGCTTGTTCGGCTCCATCCACGGATTGATCGAGTAGGTCACATCGAAGAAGGTGGGTGGACACATCAGGTACCGCCGGGACCGGGCCGTACGTATGGCCGCGGCCCGGGAGCCCGCCGTCCGGATGCTGGTGAATTCATCGTACACAGTTTTTTCCTATGTTGATGAGGAAATACGGTCGCAATCTGCTCGACCCAGGACAGGTCAGCGTCAGATAGTCCCCCATTTGGCGGGGCAGACTGGCCCAATCGCGCCGCGTAGAGTAATACTTCCTCGTGAACCAGCGCTGCTCGCGTGAACTCCGCCGGGGTGCAACCCGGCGGAGTTCCTCCTTACAAGAATCAGAATTGATCGATCAGGATTGGGGTGCAGTGTCCATCCGCTCGCGCAGGCTACGCGGCCGCATGTCCGTCCACACCTCGTCGACGTAGGCGGAGCACTCCTCCTTGCTGCCCTCCTTGCCCACGAGGTGCCAGCCCGCTGGCACCTCGTGGCCTGCCAGCCACAGGGAGTACTGCTCCTCGTCGTTGCGCAGAACCATGTACCTTGCGTCGTCATCCATTCCGCTGTCTCCTTCCTCGAAAAAACTGGTATCGCACTGGCATAGCTGCCAGTGCGCACTACGGCTCGACTCGCTGTTCCTGTTGTCGCACGGTCGCCTGGGGGACACCGGCGGCGGCCGCATGCCGGGGAAACTTACGCAGGGTGGGATTGATGGCGCCCAACAGCGTGATCGCCCCTATGCCTGCGGCGCACAGCAGGATCGCGAAGTTGCTGGCGACCACTTCCATGAGCAAGCCACCCAGCGCCGGCCCCACCGCGCCGGCTACACCGGTGGCCATACCTGTCACCCCACTCATCCTGCCGCGCAATTCATCGGGAGTAAGCAGGAGTAGGTAGGTTTCGATCGTCGTGTTCGCGGTCGGGACCAAAAACGCCATGGCGGCGAACAGCGCGCCCATGAGGTAACCATTACTGATGAAGATTGCAAGCGGAGTGAGAGCCGTCAGTGCCCAGAACACGGCGATGATCGACAGGTAGGGACTCATCCTCCGATACAGATACGGCGCGCTCAGGGCGCCCAAAATTCCACCCACACCCAACATCGCCGCCATGATGCCGATCTCCCCAGACGGCACCCCCCTGGCTTGGGCCACCACGATGATGACGACGAAATACGCGGTCAGGAACAGGTTGAGGGCGACCGCCAACAGTCCAATGACCCGAACCGGGCGGTGCTGCCACACCCAGCGCAAGCCAGCGGCCATCTCACGGCCGAGGTGACCTACCGGTTCGGCCCGCACCTTGCGTGGCGGCGGGCGGAGAAACATCAGGAAGAAGAACGCCATGGTGTGGGTCAGCACGTCCACCGCGAACGGCACGAATCTCCCGACAGCGAACAGGAAGCCGCCTGCCGCGGTGCCCGACAGCTGTGCCAGGTGACCACGTGCCGAGTTCATCGCCACTGCCGTCGACAGCTGCTCGTTCGGCATCAGGTTGGGCAGACACGCGTCCTCCGCCGGCTCGAACAGGGCCGCACACACACCCAGCACGGCGGCCACTACCACGATGTACGCCACACTCGCTACGTCCCATAACAGCGCGACGACAAGGCTGGCCGCGGCAATCGCCTGCGCCGCCTCGCAGCAGAGCATGACTTTCTTGTGATTCCAGCGGTCCACGAGTGCTCCCGCTGGTATCCCAGCGAGGAGTTGCGCAGCGGCGCTCGTGCCCAGCACAAGTCCGGTTGCCGCCGGCGACCCGGTCATCGCGAGCACCAGCAGGGGCAACGCGATCGTCGAGGCGTTGATGCCGAACGCCGACAGTGCCTGGCTGCCCCATAGCAGCTGGTAGTTGCGGTTGCGGGAAAGCGGCGCAGTCATCTGCTCTCCCCCCGGCAGTCCAGCGCGATACGCCGAAGAGCGTCGACGAAGTCGCCGGCGACGGACTCCACGGTGGACTGGTCGTGCAGGCCAGGCTGGTAGTACCAGAAGAAGCCCAGCCGGCCGCCCTGAACGTCGCCCACGACCTCCAGCACGTGCGAGCTTTGATCGGCGGGATCGTGCTCCTGACCGAGTGAGTCATGCATGGACCGGTAGAGGCCGCCCCCCGCATCTTCGGACCGTGCGTCCCACTGGCCGAGGTAGTTGAACGCGATCTGCGGGCCGCTGCCGTGTGCGGACAGCCGTTCACGCGCCTCCGGGGAACCCAGGTAACGCAGCGCCCCGTAGCCGAACCCATTGCGGGGAATGGCGCGAAGCTGCCTTCGCACCGACTTGACCAGATTGCGCCAGTCCGGCTCATCGCTGATCGCTACATCGAGAGCGACCGGGAAGATGGTGGTGAACCATCCCACGGTGCGGGAGAGGTCGACGCCGTCAAGAATCTCTTCGCGGCCGTGGCCCTCCAGGTCGATCGACACCCGGCCTCGCCCTATCCATCGTGACAACGCCCAGGCGAGAGCTGCGAGCAGGACGTCGTTGATGCGCGTGCGGTAGACGGTCGGCGCCCCGCGCAGCAATGCGTCGGTCTCCTCCGCGTTCAGCAACACCGACACGGCGCGGGCTGGAGTCCCTCGCTGCGGCTGCGCGCAATCCACCGGGAGTTCACTGCCATCCAGGGCGGATTCCCAGTGGTCCAGTTCGTGGTCAAGCTCGCCAGTGGCCAGGTAGTCGCCCAGCCGAAACGCCCAATCCCGGAATGAGGTGGTCTTGCGACCTAGATCGATCGCCTCGCCGCGCACTGCCTGCTGGTATGCCGTGTCGAGGTCGTCGAGCAGGATGCGCCAGGAGACACCGTCGACCACCAGGTGGTGCGCCGCCAGGAACAGACACGGCCGCCGACCCGCACCCAGATCGAACAGCACCGCCTTGAGCAGGGGAGGACGCGTTAGGTCGAAACCAGCGTGGACCTCGCCGGCGATCTTCTCCATTACCGCGGGCTGCTCACCGGCGTCCACGTCGGACAAATCGCACCGTTGGAGCACTTCCACCGGCTGCACAGGCGCGTTGTGCTGGTGCCAGTGGCCATCGACCCGCTCGAACCGCATCCGCAGCGCGTCGTGGTGCACCAGCAATGCCTCGAGCGCCCGCTCAAGGCCCCGCTCGTCGAGTTCGTCGGTCAGTTCCACGAGGAAGGACTGGTTGAAGTGGTGCGGGTTGACCGTGTGCGTCTGGAAGAACCAGTGCTCGATCGGGGTGAGCGGAACCGGGCCGACGACCGGTTCCCGCTCAGCGTCGCCGATCTCCGTCGCGGTGACGACCGACGCGAGTGACGCGACGGTCTGGTGCAGGAAAAGGTCCTTGGTCGTGAACCGCAAACCGGCCTTCCGGGCTCGGGACACCACCTGGATACTCAGGATGGAGTCGCCACCGAGCTCGAAGAAGTTGTCCCGCGCTCCGACTCGATCCAGCCCGAGGACGTCAGCCCAGATCTCGGCGAGTTCAGTCTCAGCCGGACTGCTCGGGGCCACGTACTGCGCTTCCACCTCCAGCGTGAGCCCGGGGTCCGGCAGCGACTGGCGATCCACCTTGCCGTTGGGACTCAGCGGCAGGGCATCCACCACCACGAACGCCGACGGCACCATGTAGTCGGGTAGTTCCTGGCCGAGGAAGTCCCGCAGGTCGGGAGTGCTCGGCGGGTCCGTCGCGGATGCCTGCACCAGGTAGGCCACGAGACGCTGGTGTCCTGAGATCTCCTGGCGAACCACCACGACGGCGTCGGTAACCTCCGGGTGCCGCTGCAGCACGGACTCGATCTCGCCCAGCTCGATGCGGAAGCCGCGAATCTTGACCTGCTCATCGGCCCGGCCGACGAACTCCAGCTTGCCCCCCGCGGTCCAGCGCACCACGTCGCCGGTGTGGTACATCCGCGATCCCGGGTCGCCGAACGGGTTGGCCACGAACCGCTCTGCGGTCAACCCCGGCTGATCGAGGTAGCCACGGGCCAGTCCAGCGCCGGCGATGTACAGCTCTCCCCGAACACCCACCGGCACCGGGCGCAGGCGGCCGTCGAGGACGTAGACCTGCATGTTGTCCAGTGGGCGCCCGATGGGGACCGTCTCCGGCACAGGCTCGGCCGCCGACATCGGGTAGCAGGTAGCGAACGTGGTGGTTTCGGTCGGCCCGTAGCCGTCGACAACCACGAGGTCGGCGCAGGCGTCCAGGGTTCGGCGGACCGCCGTGGCAGCCACTACGTCACCGCCGGTCCACACCTCACGCACCCCTGCCAAGCACGCTGGCGCTTCCTGAGCGATCAGCCGGAACAGGCCGGCAGTCAGCCAGAGGCCGGTCACGCCGTGGTCGGTGATCACCTGCCGCAGTGACACCGGGTCCAGGTCGCCCGGCGGGGCCACCACCACCCGTCCGCCGCGCAGCAGCGGCACCCACAGCTCATAGGTCGAGGCGTCGAACGCCTGCGGCGAGTGCAGCAACACCCGCTGGTGGGCGCTGCCCTGGTAACGCCGGTCAAACGCCAACCCCAGCACGTCCCGATGACGCACCGCCACACCCTTCGGCGTGCCGGTCGAGCCGGACGTGTACATCACGTAAGCCAGTTGTTCGGGGTCCACCGTCACACCGGGTTCGGTGCCCGGGTCGGCTTGCGACGACTCGCCGCCCACCACGATGTGCCCGCTATGGACTTCCCGGGCCACCGTCTCCCACACCCGATCTGTCGCCAGCACCGATGCCCCGGCCTCGGCCAGTATCAGCCCCATCCGATCTGCGGGGGCGCGGACATCCAATGGCAGGTACGCCCCGCCCGCCTTGACGATCGCCAGCACGGTCACGACCAGATCGACCGACCGGTCCATCAGCACCCCGACCCGGTCCTCCAGCTGGACACCGAGCCCGATCAGCTGAGCTGCCACCCGATTCGCTTGCTCGTCCAACTCGCGATAGCTCAACGAGACGTCACCGCACACCACGGCCGTAACCGATGGAGTCCGGCGCACCTGAGCAGCGAACAGGCTCGACACGGTGCCCTGCGGAACCTTGTGATCGGTGTCGTTCCAAGAGGTCAGCACCTGGTGGCGCTCGGTCTCGAGCATCATGGGCAGCGCGGCCACGCTGCGGCTTGGATCGGCGGCGATCCCTTCGAGTAGCACGGCAAGGTGCGCCGCCATGTGTTCGATAGTGGCCGCGTCGAACAGGTCCGTGTTATAGGTCAGCACGCCATCCAGGCCGCCGTCGAACTCTTGGAACTCGATCATGATGTCGAAGCTCGCGGTCACCCCCGGCAGGTCCAGATCCTCGACCTCGAGGCCGGGTAGACCATCAGGGGCCTGGGTGGGGATGTTCTGCAGCACGATCATGGCCTGGAACAGCGGCGTGCGGCTGGCGTCACGTACCGGTTGGAGTTCGTCTACCAGCCGTTCGAACGGCACGTCCTGGTTGGCGAAGGCATCCAGGACAGTGCCACGCACCTCGTCAAGGAACTGCGTGAAGGTGTCGTTGCCGCGCACGGTGCAGCGCAGCACGAGGGTGTTGACGAAGAACCCGACCAGTTGCTCCAGCTCTGCTCGCTCCCGGCCGGACGTGACGGTGCCCACGGCCACGTCGTCCTGGCCGGACCACCGCCCGAACAGCACCTGACAGGCCGCGACCAGAGTCATGAACAACGTGCTGCCCTGCTGCTGACCCAGCGCCTTGAGCCGAGCCGTCACGCCGGGCGGTACCACGAACTCGTACGCGGCGCCGGCAGTGGTGCGCACCGCCGGTCGCGACCGGTCCGTCGGTAACTCCAACGGTGAGATAGCTGAAAGCTGCCGCTGCCAGTAGCCGAGCTGCTGCTCGACAACCGTGTCCGACAACAGGTCTCGTTGCCAGGTCGCGAAGTCCGCATACTGCACCGGCAACACGGGCAGCACTGCCACCTCACCACGCAGCGCTGCTGCGTACAGGGCGTTCAGCTCACTGCTGATTACACCGGTCGACCAGCCGTCGGTGACGATGTGATGCATCATCAGGGTCAACGCGTGCTCGTCGGCGGCCAACCGCACCAGACGCACCCGCACTAGCGGACCTCGATGTAGATCGAACGGGCTCGTGCTCTCCTCACCAAGGACAGTGACCAGCTTGGCCTCGCGGTCCGCGTCGGGCAGGCCCGACAGGTCCAACACCGGCACCTGCACCTCATCCGGCTCGTGCACCACCTGCACACCGCGGCCGTCCACCCCTTCGAAGGTGGTGCGCAGCGACTCGTGCCGCGCCACCAAGCCGGTCAACGCCGTGTTCAGCGCGTCGATGTCGAGCCGGCCACGCAACCGCACCGCCAGCGGGGTGATGTACTCGGCGCTGTCGGATTCGAACTGGTCGAGAAACCACAGCCGTTGCTGGGCGAACGACAAGGGCAGATCGCGGTCGCGTGGCACGAGCGGGATCGCGGACAGCGCCCCGGCGTCACACGTCCCGGTTTGCGAGGCGATCGCGGCCGCCAGCCCGGCGGCCGTCGGGTGCGTGAACAGCGCCCGCGGGGACACGTCCACCTCAAGCGCCGCCCGCAACCGCGAGATCACCCGGATGCTGAGGATCGAGTCACCGCCCAGCTCGAAGAAGTTGTCCTCGACCCCGACCCGCTCCACCTCAAGGAGCTCGGCCCACACCAGCGCCACGACCCGTTCGAGGTCAGTGCGCGGGGCCACGTAACCGGGTCGCGTCGCGTCGATGTCGGGTGCGGGCAGTGCCTTGCGGTCCAGCTTCCCGTTGGGGGTCAGCGGCAACGTATCCAGCACAACCAATGCCGAGGGCACCATGTAGTCCGGCAGCGACTGACTGAGCACCGCCCGCAGCTCACCGGCCGCCGGCACCGCTGCGCCGACAGGTGCCACGACATAGGCCACCAGCCGCTTGTGCCCACTGTTGCTTTCCCGTGCCACGACAACGGCGTCGGTCACGTCCGGTTGCTGGCGCAGCCTGGCCTCAATCTCGCCGGGTTCGATGCGGAACCCGCGGATCTTGACCTGCTCATCGACCCGGCCGAGGAACTCGATGACACCTGCGGCGGTCCACCGCACCCTGTCACCGGTGCGATACATACGGTTGCCCGGCGGGCCGAACGGGTTGGCCACGAACCGTTGCGCGGTCAACCCCGCACGACCCAGGTATCCGCGGGCCACCTGAGCACCGGCCAGGTACAACTCGCCAGGCACGCCGATGGGCACCGGACGCAGAGCGTGGTCGAGCACGTAGGCCTGCAGGTTGCGCAGCGGGCGTCCAACGGCAGGTCGGGCGAGTCCCTTGACGTCGCAGGACAGCGCGTCGACGGTGCATTCGGTGGGGCCATAGAAGTTGTAGCTCGTGGTGCCCGCCGTGGCAGCCAACTCCCGCCACAACGACTCACCGAGCGCCTCACCACCTAGCATCAGGATCTTCGGGCGGTGCCGTTGGTCGGTCAGTAGGCCCGCCGGGAGCAGCTGCTGCACGTAGGACGGCGTCAGATCCAGGAAGTCGATCCGCCGCTCGGCCACGTAATTCACGAGTGCCGCTGGGTCGAGACGGACGTCATCATCGATCATGTGCAGCTCATGGCCGTCGGCCAATAAGACTAACCCTTCCAAGGACGTGTCGAAGGAGAACACTGCGCTCAACGCGACCCGCAAGCGCTGGCCGCCCGCAGCGACGAAATCGTTGCGGTGGTTGAACAGCAGGTTGACCAGGTGTCGGTGCTCGACGACAACGCCCTTCGGTTGACCGGTCGAACCCGAGGTATAGATCACATACGCCGAACCATCGATCCGAAGCGCGCCTTGCCGCTCGGCGTCGGTCACGTCCGAGTCGGGACAACCCTCCAGCGCCGCACGAGTCTCGGGGTCATCGAGCACCAGAAGCGCCGTACCCTGCGGCAACGCACCGTGGACGTGTCCGCCTGAGTCCCCGGCCACCACCAGCACCGGCTCGGCGTCACGCACCATGAACCCGATTCGGTCAGCAGGCAGCTTCGGGTCGAGCGGTAGGTACACCCCGCCTGCCTTGAACACCGCCAGCAGCGCCACCACCATCTCCACCGACCGCGGCAGCGCCAGCGCCACCACCCGCTCGGGCCCCACACCCCGACCGATCAGGCAGTGCGCCAGCCGGTTCGCCCGCGCGTTCACCTCCGCAAAACTCACCGCGGTGTCCCCGCACACCACAGCCGTCTCGCCCGGGGTACGCGCCACCTGGGCCTCGAACACCTCCGGGAACGTCACCACGGGCACGTCCAGAGCGGTGTCATTCCACTCCACCAGCACCCGATGCCGCTCGTCGGCGGCCATCCACGGCAGCTCAGCCACCGGCCGATGAGGGTCCTCGGCGATACCGGCCAGCAGCATGCGAAGCCGCTCGGCCATGCGCTCGGCCGTGGCAGCGTCGAACAGCTTTGCGTCGTAGTCGAGATGGAAGTAGAGCCGATCGTCGAGATAGGCGCTCAAGGTGAGCGGGAGGTTGGTGGTATCCACCATCTGCACATCGGCTACCCGCGAGCCATCCTCGCCCGATGTGTCCTGGATCGGGTAGTTCTCGAACACCACCACGCTGTCGAACAGATTGGTGCCAGGTGGCAGCTGGCTCCACGTCTGCAGCCGACCCAGCGAGACGAAGTCGAAGTTCCGGGACTCGACCTGCTCTGCCTGCAGCCCACGCAGCCACGTCCTGGCGTCCTGTCCATACTGGATCTCGACGCGGGTCGGCACGGTGTTGATGAACATGCCGATCATCTCTTCGACACCTGGCAGTTCGGCCGGGCGGCCGGACACGGTAGTGCCGAAGACCACGTCACGCTCACCGCTGTACCGCGACAGCAGCAGCGCCCACACCCCCTGCACCACCGTGTTCAGCGTCAAGCCATTGCGCTTGGCCACCTCATGCAGCCGGCTTGACTGGTCGACGGGCAGCTCGAGGTGCACCGACTCCGAGGACTGGGCTCGATGCGCCTCGACGGCCTGGCGGTCGTAGGGCAACGGGGTCGGCGAGTCGAAACCCGACAGCACCCGACGCCAGTAATCCTCCGCCGCCCGCTGATCCTGACGAGCCAGCCACTGCAGGTACTCGCGGAACGGCCGGCGGGCCACCAGTCGCGGCGCCCTGCCCTCGACAATCGCCGCATACTCCTGGCCGACCTCGTCGAACACCGCGCCGGTGCTCCAGCCGTCCAGCAGGATGTGGTGCGAGGTCCAGACGAGCAGGAGCTCGGCATCGGACAAACGTGCGATGATCAGCCGGGTCAGTGGCGCCTCGGTGAGGTCCATTCCGGCCGCGAGGTCCTCGGCCAACACCTGCCGCTGCTGGGCTTCTCTGTCGTCATGGGACAGATGGCGCCAGTCGTGGTACACCGTGGGCACTGTGGCTTGGCGGTGCACCACCTGCAGCGGTTCGTCGACGCCGTCCCAGACCACGCAGCTGCGCAGAGTGGGTGTCCGGTCCACCACCCGCTGCCAGGCCATGCCGAACGCCTGCGGGTCGGACACTCCAGACAGCCGGAGGCTTACCTGGTCGATGTACGCACCAGAGGACGAGTCGACCAGGTTGTGGAACAACATCCCGGCCTGCATCGGCGTGAGCGGGTAGATGTCGTCCACGCCCCGACCGTCACCGGCAATCCGATCGACTTGCCTCTGGTTCAGAACAGCCAGGGGGAAGTCGGACGGGGTGCGGCCGCCCGCGTCCGGCCGCGCGCAGTACTCGATGATCTCGCGCAGCGTCGCGAGCATGTCTTCGGCCAGCTGGGCCACCGTGGTCCGGTAATGCACCTCCTCGGAGTACTGCCAGACGATCTCCAGACACCCGCCTTCGACCCGTCCCGATACATCAATCACAGTGTCCCGGGCCTCTTCCGGGCCGATGTCGGCTTGGAACCCGCCATGCGACCCATGCACCAACCCGCCGTCGCCGTCGTCGGCCCCGTCGAACTGGCCGAGATAGTTGAAGCTGATCTGCGGAGCCGGGTCGTCGGCCAACTCGCTGGCCTCGGCCAGGTAGCGCAGCGCCCCGTAGCCCAGGCCACGCCGCGGCACGGCACGCAGCTGCTCCTTGACCGACTTGAGCAATCCGCCGAGATCGGAGTCGGTGGACATGTCCAGCGCCACCGGGAACTCCGTGGTGAACCACCCCACGGTGCGCGACAGGTCGACGTCGTCGAACAAGTCCTCGCGGCCATGACCCTCGAGGCCGACCAGCACCCGGTTCCGGCCAGTCCAGGCGCTCAGCACCCGACCCAGTGCAGCCAACAAAACATCGTTGACCTGCGTGCGGTATACCCCGGGCACGTCCTGCAGCAGCGCCCGGGTCTGCTCCTGGTCCAATCGCACACTAACGTCACAGGTCGACGCGATGGTGTTGGCGCCCCCGGCGTCGGCGGGCAGCGTCGGGTCGCAGCCCTCGGTCACCCCCATCCAGTAGTCGCGCTCGTCGTCGAACCCTCCTGGCGCGGCGTACTCGGCCAGCCGGGCCGCCCACTCCCGGAACGAGGTTGTTTTCATCGCCAGCCGGACGGTCTCACCGCGCGCCGCCTGCCGGTACGCGCTTTCGAGGTCTTCCAGCAGGACCCGCCAAGACACTCCGTCGACGACCAGGTGGTGCACCGCCAGCAGCAGCACCGGCCGCCGCGTGGCGCCGAGGTCGAACAGGACTGCCTTCAGCAGCGGTCCCGCCAGGTCGAATCCGGCGTGAACCTGCTCGGCGACCCGCTCCATCACCGCCTGCGAGCCGGCATCGCCCAGTGCGGAGAGCTTCTCCACCCGCAGCAGCTCCACCGGTTTCACCGGCGCGTTGTGCTGCCGCCACACCCCGTCGACGTGCTCGAACCGCATCCGCAACGCGTCGTGGTGCTCGACCAGCGCCTCGAGCGCACGCCGCAGCGCCCCCGGATCGGCTCCCTCGACCAGCTCGAGCGTCCACGACTGGTCGAACCGCTGCGGACACGCCGCCGTGGTCAACCACCACCGCTGGATCGGCGTCGACACCACTGCACCGGTGACCGCGCCTTGCTCGGCCATCGTCGGGGCCGCCGCCCCGGATACCGACGCGGCCATTCCCGCCACTGTCGGATGGGTGAACACATCCCGAGGCATGACCCCTAATCCGGCCTGCCGGGCCCGCGATACCACCTGGATGCTCAGTATCGAGTCGCCACCGAGTTCGAAGAAGTTGTCGTCCACCCCGACGCGGTCGACCCTCAGCACCTCAGCCCAGATCCCGGCCAGTACGGCTTCGGGCTCCGTGCGCGGCGCCAGGTAACCGGCACTTCGTGCCACGCCGGACGCGGGCGCGGGCAGCGCCTTGCGGTCCAGTTTTCCGTTGCGGGTCAGCGGCAGCGCGTCGAGAGAAACGAATGCCGCAGGCACCATGTAATCGGGCAACGAGTCGGCGAGCAATGTGCGAAGCTCGCCCGCAGCGGGTGCCGGCCCCCCCGCGGCCGCCACAACGTAGGCCACGAGGCGCTTCGGACCTGGCCCATCCGCCCTGGCGACTACCGCGGCTTCACCGACCTGCGGATGTCCCAGCAGCGCCGTCTCGATCTCCCCGGGTTCGATGCGGAACCCGCGGATTTTGACCTGCTCGTCGGCGCGACCGAGGTACTCCAACAGCCCCTCGGCGGTCCAGCGCACCCGGTCCCCGGTGCGGTACATCCGCGCACCCGGCGGCCCGAACGGGTCGGCCACGAACCGCACCGCGGTCAGCCCCGGACGTTCCAGATACCCGCGGGCCACCTGCGCGCCGGCCATGTACAACTCACCGGCAACGCCGACCGCGACCGGCTGCAAGCGGTCGTCGAGTACGTATGCCTGCTGGTTGTGCCCCGGCCTGCCGATCACCGGCCGGGCGGCGTCGGCGAGCCGGCAGTAGGTCGCGTCCACGGTGGTCTCGGTAGGACCGTAGTAGTTGTAACCCGTGACGCCGGCCGCGGCGGCCAGCTCGCGCCACAACGGCTCGCCGACCGCCTCGCCGCCGAACATGATCACTCGCGGGTGGTGCCGCACATCGGTCAGCAGTCCGGCCGGAAACAGCTGCTGCGCGTAGGAAGGAGTCAGGTCAAGCAGGTCCACTTGCCGTTGCGCCACGTAGTCCACCAGCGCAGCCGGATCCAGCCGCATCTCTTCGTCGATCACATGCAGTTCGTGACCATCGGCCATGCCCAGCAGCCCCTCCCACGAGGTGTCGAAGGAGAACACCGCGGTCAACGCCACCCGCAGCCGCCTGCCCGCCGCGACGGCCTCGGGTTCGAACAGCTCGACCTGATGGTCGAAGAACAGGTTGACCAAGCTGCGGTGCTCGATGAGCACCCCCTTGGGACGCCCAGTCGAGCCCGAGGTGTAGATCAGGTAAGCGGCGTTTTCTGGCAGCAGCCGACCCAGCCGATCGCTGTCGGTCAGGTCGGTGTCTGGGCACCACGCCAGCGCCGCCCAGGTCTCCGCCCGGTCCAGCACCAGCCGCGCCATGCTCTTCGGTACGGCGGCGGTCACGTTGCCGCCCTCACCGGTGGTCACCACCAGCGCCGGCGCCGCATCCGCCAGCAGGAGCGCGACCCGCTCGACCGGCAGGTCCGGATCCACCGGCAGGTACACCCCGCCGGCCTTGAGCACCGCCAGCAGCGCCACCACCATCTCCGTCGATCGCGGCAACGCCAACGCCACCACCCGCTCTGGCCCCACCCCCAGACCGACCAGATGCCGGGCCAGCCGGTTCGCCTCCGCGTTCAGCTCCGCGAAGCTGAGTTCCACCTCCCCGCACACCAGCGCTGTCGCCTCGGGAGTGCGCGCCACCTGCGCCTCGAACACCCCTGAGAACGTCATCGCCGGCAGCTCCAGGGCGGTGTCATTCCACGCCACCAACACCCGGTGCCGCTCGTGGGCGGACAACATCGGAAGCTCGGCCACCAGCCGATGAGGGTTCTCAGCGATACCGGCCAGCAGCATCTCGAGGTGCCCGGCCATCCGCTCGACGGTCGCCGCGTCGAACAGGGCGGGGTCGTAGTCGAGCTGGCAGTGGAGCCGCTCGCCGACGAAGGCGCCCAGGCTTAGCGGGAAGTTGGTCGGCTCCACGGTGTGCCACTCGCGCAGCCGCAGGCCCTGTCTCGCGGCGGCCTCGTCATCGACGGGGTAGTTCTCGAACACGACCGCGCTGTCGAACAGGCTGGTTCCACCGGGCACGTCGCTCCAGGTCTGGAGCTGGGCCAGCGAGACTAAGTCGAACCGGCGGGACTCGACCTGATCGGCCTGTAGGCCGCGCAGCCAGGACACCACGTCCAGCCCGTCGGAGACCTCGACCCGGGTCGGTACGGTGTTGATGAACATGCCGATCATCGACTCGACGCTGGGCAGCTCGGCCGGCCGCCCGGACACCGTCGTGCCGAACACCACGTCGCGCTCACCGCTGTAGCGCGACAGCAGCAGCGCCCAGGCACCCTGGACGATCGTGTTCACGGTCAGCCCGTTGCGTTGGGCCACCTCGCGCAGCCGCGCGGACCGCTCGGCCGACAGTGCCACAGCGACGATCTCGGACGACTCGGCACGATGGGCCTCCACCGGTGCCCGGTCGTACGGCAGTGCGGTGGGCGAGTCGAACCCGGCCAGCAATCGCCGCCAGTGCTCCTCGGCCGCTGGGCGGTCCTGCTCACCGAGCCACTGCACGTAGTCACGGAATGGGCGCCGCGCCAGCGGCGTGGCCGGGTGTCTACCGACGATTGCCGCGTAGTGCTCGCACACCTCGTCGAACACCTGGGACGTGCTCCACCCGTCGAGCAGCACGTGGTGCAGCGTCCACACCAACCGGGCCTCGCCGTCCGGTAGCGCGGCGATGGCGACCCGCAGCAACGGGGGAACACTCAGGTCCAGGCCCTCCGCCCGCTCGCGGGCGAGCAGCAGCTCCAGCTCCCGCTCCCGGGCGGCGTCCGAGAGCCATGTCCAGTCCAGATAGGTGATCGGCACCGTGACCTCGCGGTGCACCACCTGCACTGGCTCGGCCACGCTCTCCCAGACCACACTGCTGCGCAGCACCGGTGTCCGATCCACCACGGCTTGCCAGGCCGCCCCCAACGCCCGTGGGTCTGATACCCCGGACAAGAGCAGCTGCATCTGGTTGAAGTAGGCGCTCGAGGAGGCGTCGACCAGGCCGTGGAACACCATGCCGGCCTGCATCGGCGACAGCGGGTAGACGTCCTCCACCGATCGCCCGTCACCGACCAGCCTGTCCACGGTGGGCTGGTCGAGCCGGGTAAGCGGGAAGTCCGACGGAGTGCGCCCTCCCGCAGCCGGGTCCGCGCAGTGTTCGAGGATCTCGGCCAGTGCCGCGCGCAGGTTCTCGGCCAGGGACTCGATGGTGCTCCGCCGGTGCAGCTGCTCGGAGTAGGACCAGGTGAACAGCAGGCGACCCTGCTCGATCCAGCCGGCGACATCCAGCACGTAGGCTCGGCCATCCTCCGCCGCCGCATTCCCGAGGTCCATGTCCGCAGGCATTGCGCGGAACAGCCCCTCGCCTGAGGCAGGCAGCTCGAACTGGCCCAGATAGTTGAAGAGGACCTGCGACTGCGGCTGCTCGGCCAGCCCGTTCGTCGCGGTCAGATACCGCAGCGGCCCGCACCCGAAGCCCCGCCGGGGCACCGCGCGCAGCTGCTCCTTGACCGACTTCAGCAGCCTGCCCGGCTCGGAGTCGGCGGCCACCTCCAGCGCGATCGGGAACAAGGTGGTGAACCAGCCCACCGTGCGCGACAGGTCCACATCGTCGAACAGCTCCTCGCGGCCGTGGCCTTCCAGGTCGATCAGCACCCGGTCGCGCCCGGTCCAGTCGCTCAGCACCAGACCCAAGGCCGCCAGCAGCACGTCGTTGACCTGGGTGTGGTAGACCCCGGGCACCTCCTGCAGCAGCGCCCGGGTCTGCTCCGCGTCCAGGCTGACGGTCACCGCACGGGTCGAAGCCGCCGTGTTCGCACCGTGCTCGTCGAGCGGCAGCACCGGATCACACCCCCGGCCGACTCCGGCCCAGTAGTCGAGCTCCGCGTCGAACCCTCCCGCCGCAACGTGCTCGGCAAGCCGCAGGGCCCACTGCCGGAAGGAGGTGGTCTTGGCTCCCAGATCGACCACCTCGCCGCTCGTGGCCTGCTGGTAGGCGCGTTCCAGGTCCTCGAGCAGGATCCGCCAGGACACCCCGTCCACCACCAGGTGGTGCACCGCCACGAACAACAACGGCCGACGGTCGGCACCCAGGTCGAACAGCACCGCCTTCAGCAGCGGACCTGCCGCCAGGTCGAAGCTAGCGCCGACCTGCCCAGTCACGATGCGGATCGCTGCGTCCTGATCCGCCCGGTCCAGGTCGGACAGGTTCTGGCGCTCCAGCGGCTCCGCCGGGCCCACCGGCGCGTTGTGCTGCTGCCACGCCCCATCGAGGTGCTCGAACCGCATCCGCAATGCGTCGTGGTGGGCCACGACCGCCTCGAAAGAAGTCCGAAGTGCCTGCTCGCTCAGACCTTCGGCCAGCTCCACCCAGACGGACTGGTCGAAGTGCTCCGGCCGCACCGGGTTGGTCTCAAACAACCAGTGTTGGATCGGGGTCAGCGGCGTGGTGCCGCTCACCGGACCCTGCTCGGCCGCCACCATCGGCGCCGTCTCGGCCACGCTCAAGGCCAGCGCGGCCACGGTCGGGTGCCGGAAGAGGTCCCGGGGCATCAAGCCCAACCCGGCTTGCCGTGCTCGCGACGCCACCTGGATGCTCAGGATCGAGTCCCCACCCAGCTCGAAGAAGCTGTCCTCGACCCCAACCTGCTGCACCCTGAGCACCTCGGACCAGATCGCGACCAGCGTCCGCTCGGTCTCGGTCCGGGGCGCCACATAACCGGCACCGCCCACCGCACCGAACTCCGGCGCCGGGAGCGCCCGTCGGTCGAGTTTCCCGTTCGGACTCAACGGCAATGAGTCCAGCGTCACAAACGCCGCAGGCACCATGTACTCCGGCAGCGAGGCGCCCAGGAAACCGCGCAGCTCGGCTGCATCCGGTGCCCGCCCTGCGGCGGGAACCACATAGGCCACCAGTCGCGTCACACCGGGCCCAGTTCCGGTTGGCGCGGTCTCGCGCGCGACCACTGCCACCCCGGCCAGGTCGGGGTGGGCGGCCAGCACCGACTCGATCTCGCCCAGCTCGATCCGGAACCCGCGGATCTTGACCTGATGGTCGGTGCGGCCCAGGTACTCCAGGACTCCCCCGGCGTTCCACCGGGCCAGGTCCCCGGTGCGGTACATCCGAGAGCCCGGAGCCCCGAACGGGTTAGCCACGAACCGCTCCGCGGTCAGCCCTGGACGGTTCAGGTAGCCGCGGGCCAGCTGCACCCCCGCGATGAACAGCTCACCTACCGCACCCACCGGTACCGGCCGCAGAACCCCGTCCAGCACGTACATGCCGGTGTTCCACACCGGACGCCCGATCGGGACCGACACCGCAACCCGGCTCGGCACGACCTCGAAGAACGTCACGTCCACCGACGCCTCGGTCGGCCCGTACAGGTTGTGCAGCCCCACATCCAGCACTGCATGGAAGTCCCGGGCCAGGTCCGCGGGCAACGCCTCACCACTACAGATCACCCGCCGCAGCGCGGTACAGCCCGCCGCCGCGGGCTCCTGCACGAACGCCCGCAGCATCGACGGCACGAAATGCACCGTGGTCACCCGCTCCGACCGGATCAGCCCAGCCAGGTACGCCGGGTCCTTGTGACCCTCCGGCCGGGCCACCACCAGCGCCGCCCCCACCAGCGACGGCCAGAAGAACTCCCACACCGACACGTCGAAACTCGCCGGCGTCTTCTGCACCACCCGGTCCTCGGTGCCCAGCCGGTACTCCGCCTGCATCCACTCCAGTCGGTTCACGATCCCCCGGTGCGCGACCACCACGCCCTTGGGTCGCCCCGTCGACCCCGACGTGTAGATCACATACGCCGGGTGGTCGGCCACCAACGGACCCGTCCGCTCGGCATCGGTCGGGTCGCAGTCCGGATACCCCACGACGTCACCCACCGCCTCCAGGGTGTCGAGCACCGCTACCGGAGCGGCGTCGGCGAGCACGAACCCCACCCGCTCGGCCGGGAAGTCCGGGTCGACCGGCAGGTACGCCGCTCCCGCCTTGAGCACCGCCCACAACGCCACGACCAGCTCCACCGACCGCGGCAGCACCACCGCCACACACCGCTCCGGACCCACCCCCCGCGCTATCAACTTGTGCGCCAGGCGGTTCGCCCACCCGTTGAGCTCCGCGTATGACAGCTCCACACCCTCGAACACGACTGCCGGGGCCTGCGGCGTCCGCGCCACCTGAGCCTGTAACAGCTCGGGCAAGGTGGCCTCCGATACCACCCGGGCGGTGTCGTTCCACTCAACCACCACCCGATGGGCCTCAGCTTCAGTCAGCATCGGCAACTGCGACACCGGTCGATCCGGGTCTGCGGCAATACCCTGAAGCAGCACCAACAGATGAGCCGCCATCCGCTCGATGGTGGCCATGTCGAACAGGGTCGGATCGTGGGCGAGGTCGAAATAGAGCCGGTCACCGAGACGGGCGCTCAGGGTCAGCGGGAAGGTCGTGGTGTCGAGCGTCGCCACGTCCTGCACCCGCAGGTCCGCGTCATCGGCAGACGTGTCCTCAATCGGGTAGTTCTCGAACACCACCGCGCTGTTGAACAGGCCGATCCCGCCGGGCAGGTCGCTCCAGGACTGCAGTTGAGCCAGCGAGACGAAGTCGAACCGCCGGGCCTCGGTCTGCTCGTCCTGTAGCCCGCGCAGCCACGACACGACGTCGGGCACATCGTGGACCTCGACCCGGGTCGGCACGGTGTTGATGAACATCCCGACCATCTCTTCGACACCGGGCAGCTCGGCCGGCCGACCCGCCACCGTCGTGCCGAAGACCACGTCACGCTCACCGCTGTACCGCGACAGCAGCAGCGCCCACACACCCTGCACGACCGTGTTCAGCGTCAAACCACTGCGCTTGGCAACCTCGTGCAGCCGGCTGGACCAATCGACCGGGAGCTCGATCGGCATTGACGCAGACGACTCGACCCGGTGGGCTTCCACGGCCTGCCGGTCGTAAGGCAACGGGGTGGGCGAGTCGAAGCCCGACAGCACGCGGCGCCAGTAGTCCTCCGCCTCCTGCTGATCCTGCTGACCTAGCCACTGCAGGTACTCCCGGAACGGGCGCCGGGTGGCTAGTTCGGGCGCCCGGTCGTTGACCAGCGCGGCGTACTGCTCGCACACCTCGGCGAATACCTCACCGGTGCTCCAGCCGTCCAGCACGATGTGGTGCGAGGTCCAGATCAGCACCACCTCGTCGCCCGGCAACCGGGCGACGACCATCCGCATCAGGGGGGCAGCGGTGAGGTCCATGCCGGCGGCGTTGTCCTCATCGAGCACCCGCTGCAGCTCCCGAGCCCGGTCCACAACCGGCAGATCGCGCCAGTCGTAGTGAGTGATGGGCAGCGTTACCGCACGGTGCACCACCTGCAGCGGCTCGTCCACGCCGTCCCAGACCACGCTGCTGCGCAGGATCGGGGTGCGATCCACCACCCGCTGCCACGCTGTGCCGAACGCCTGCGGGTCAGACACCCCGGACAGCCCTAGGCGGAGTTGGTTGAAGTAGGCGCGGCCCTCGGTGTCGACCAGGCTGTGGAACAGCATCCCGGCCTGCAGCGGCGTCAGCGGGTAGATGTCCTCCACCGAGCGTCCATCACCGGCCAGTCGGTCCACAGTCGACTGGTCGAGGCGGGCCAGCGGGAAGTCGGACGGGGTGCGGCCGCCGGCTTCGGACTGGGCGCAGTGCTCGATGATCTCGCGTAGCGCTTGGATCATCTCAGTGGCCAGCCGCTGTACGGTGGCCTCGTCGTGCACTTGGCTGGAGTAGGTCCAGGAAAGCTCGAGTTCCCCGTTCCCGACCTGCCCGATGATGTCCAGCAGGCCGGAGCGGACGCTGTGGCCAGCGGCATCCTGCCCGATCGCGTCACCCCAGCCGCGGTAGAACCCCTCGCCGTCCGGCGCCGCGTCGAACTGGCCGTGGTAGTTGAAGGAGATCTGGGGTAGTGGGTCGGCGTGCAGGACGCCGGTAGGTGAGTCGGGCGGGCTGAGGTAGCGCAGGGCGCCGTAGCTCAGGCCCCGGCGCGGTAGAGCGCGCAGTTGTTCTTTGACCGACTTGAGGACCTCGCCCCAGTCGTCTTGGCCCGGCAGCGTGAGCGCAACGGGGAACTCGGTGGTGAACCAGCCGATGGTGCGCGAGATGTCGATGCCATCGAAGAGGTCCTCGCGGCCGTGGCCCTCCATGCCGATCAGCACGCTGTCGCGACCGGTCCAGCGGGACAAGACGCGGCCCAGGGCACTGAGCAGCACATCGTTGACCTGGGTGCGGTACCCGTCTGGCACCTGGCGCAGCAACGCATCCGTCTCATCGCGGCCGAGTCGAACCGACAATGTGCGGGCTGCGTCGACGGTGTTCGAGCCGGCCCGATCCATCGGCAGCTCGACCGGGACCCGACCGGACACATCAGCCCAGTACGTGAGGTCGTCATCGAACCCACCAGAGCGCACCTGCTCGTCCAGGAGATTCGCCCAGTGCTGGTAAGTGCTGGCTTTGGGTGCGAGGTTGACTGGTCGGCCTGTGCTGATGTGGTGGTAGGCGGTTTCGAGGTCGTCGAGCAGGATTCGCCAGGACACTCCATCGATGACGAGGTGGTGGATGGTCAGGAACAGCCGTGGCCGATTCCCCTTCTCGGCAGTGAACAGGATGGCTCGCAGCAGCGGGCCGTGTGTGATGTCCAGGCTGGTTTGGGCCGCGAACGCGGCTTGTTCCATGGCGGTTTGTTGATCATCGTTGCTGAGGCTGGACAGATCACACCGTTGGAGTACCTCGGCGGACTCACGGGGGGCGACGTCTTGCACCCACCGGCCGTTGGTGAACTGGAAGCGCATGCGTAATGCGTCATGGTGAGTGACGACTGTGTCCAGGGCCGCGCGCAGACTGTCGTGGTCGAGGTCCTCGGGCAGCTGGACGAGCATCGACATGGTGTAGTGGTTCGGGCTGTCCGTCTCGGTTTGCAGGAACCACTGCTGGATCGGCGTCATTGGCACGGGGCCGGTGATTGGGCCGTGGTGCACCGGTTGGGGCACGGGCTGCAGGTCGACGCCGGCGGCGAGCTCGGCGATGGTCTGATAAAGGAAGATGTCTTTGGACGTCAGCCGCAGGCCGGCCTGCCGGGCCCGGGAGACCACCTGGATGCTCAGGATGGAATCGCCACCCAGGCCGAAGAAGTTGTCCTGGGTCCCGACCTGTTCCACTCGGAGGACCTGAGCCCAGATTTCGGCCAGTGCCTGCTCGGCTGGAGTGCGTGGGACCAGGTAGGGCGATTCGAGCTCCGCAGACAGATCTGGCGCGGGTAGCGCCTGGCGGTCGACTTTTCCGCTGGCAGTCAGCGGCAGGTGATCGAGGGTGACGAACGCCGAGGGCACCATATAGTCGGGCAAGCTGCGTTTGAGCCAGGACCGCAACTGTGACCAGCCGGGCACGGTGGAATCCGCGGGCACCAGGTAGGCGACCAGCCGGGTGTGCCCCCCGTCGTCGCGGGCGACCACGACGGTCTCAGCTACCTCGGGGTATTCCAGCAGCGCAGTCTCGACCTCACCGGGCTCGATCCGGAACCCGCGAATTTTGACCTGTTCGTCGGCGCGACCCAGGTACTCCAACACCCCGTCGGGGGTCCAGCGCACCAGGTCACCGGTGCGGTACATCCGGTGCCCGGGCGGCCCGTAGGGGCAGGCCACGAACCGCTGCGCGGTCAACCCGGGGCGGTTGAGGTAACCGCGAGCCAGCTGAGCACCGGCCAGATACAGCTCACCGGGGACCCCGACCGGTACCGGCCGCAGCCACTGGTCGAGCAGGTAGGCCTGCTGGTTGTGCCCGGGTTGGCCAATCGCCGGCCGGTCCTGACCATCTAGCCGGCACGACACCGCGTCGACGGTGCATTCGGTGGGGCCGTAGTAGTTGTAGCCGGTGGTGTCCGGCGCGGCGGCAAGCTCACGCCACAGCACCTCACCGACCGCCTCCCCACCCAGCATGATCACCCGCGGGCGGTGTCGCTGGTCGGTGATCAATCCGGCCGGCAGCAGCAGCTGGGCATAGGACGGGGTCAGGTCCAGCAGGTCGATCCGGCACCCGGCGACATAGTCCACCAGTGCTTGGGCGTCGAGCCGGACATCGTCATCGATGACGTGCAGTTCATGACCATCGGCCAAAAACAACAGGCCTTCCCACGAGGTGTCAAAGGAGAACACCGAGGTCAACGCCACCCGCAACCGGCGCCCGGCGGCAACAGCCTCAGGATAGATCAACTCAGCGCGATGATCGAAGAACAGATTGGTCAGGCCGCGGTGCTCGATGACCACACCCTTGGGCTGGCCGGTCGAGCCTGAGGTGTAAAGGAGATACGCGGTGTTGTCCAGCCCGAGCCGGCCGACCCGCTGAGCGTTGGTCGGGTCGGTAGTCAGGCACAGCTCCAGCTTTGCGGCGGTGCCCGGACCGTCCAGCATCAGACAAGCGGTGTCTGTGGGCGCACTGTGGACGTTGGCGCTGTCGCTGGTCGTCACCACCAGCGCGGCTGCGGCGTCGCGCAGCAAGAACTCGATCCGCTCTGGCGGCAGCACCGGGTCAACCGGCAGGTACACCCCACCGGCCTTGAGCACGGCCAAAATGGCCACCACCATCTCGGTGGAACGTGGCAACGCCAGCGCCACCACCTGCTCGGGCCCCACACCCCGACCAATCAAGTAGTGCGCCAGCCGGTTGGCCCGCTCGTTGAGCTCCGCGAAGCTCAACGCCATGTCTTTGCACACCACGGCGGTCTCATTCGGGGTGCGCACCACCTGGGCCTGAAACACCTCCGCAAACGTCACCGGCGGTACATCCAGGTCGGTGTCGTTCCACTGCACCAACACCCGGTGCCGCTCGTCTTCGGTCAGCAGCGGCAACTCAGCGATCGGGCGGTCCGGATGGGTGGCGATGCCCTCCAGCAGCACCCCCAGGTGCTGGGCCATCCGCTCGATGGTGGCGGCGTCGAACAAATCGGTGTTGTACACCAGCACGCCAGCCAGAACGCCGTCTTGTTCCTGGAAGTCGATGCTGACGTCGAAACTGGCCGTCGCCCACGGGAGTTCGAGGCCCTCGACCTGCAGGTCCGGCAGCTGCGGTGGCTGGGTCGGGGTGTTCTGCAGCACCACCATGACCTGGAACAGCGGCGCACGGCTGGTGTCCCGATCCGGCTGCAGCTCATCCACCAGCCGCTCAAATGGCACATCCTGATGGGCGAAGGCATCCAGCACAGTGCTCTTCACACCGCCCAGGAACTCCCGGAACGTGCGCTGGCCGTCCACCCGGGATCGCAACACCACGGTGTTGACCAGCATCCCGACCAACCGCTCCACCTCGGCCCGCTCCCGGCCCGAGGTGACGGTGCCCACCGCGACGTCGTCCTGCCCAGACCACCGGCCGAACAACACCTGACACGCCGCGACCAGCGTCATGAACAACGTGCCGTCATGGCGCCGCCCCAACTCCTTGAGCCCCGCCGTGACCCCCGCAGGAACCTGAAATTCCAGCACGGCACCGTTCTTGGTCTGCACCACCGGCCTGGGCCGATCAGTCGGCAGCTCCAACGCCGCCACCCCGCCCAACTGACCACGCCAGTACCCCACCTGCCTGGCCAGCGCCTCAGCCGACATCCGGTCCCGCTGCCAAGAGGCGAAATCCGCATACTGCACCGGCAACACCGGCAGATCCGCTTCCTCACCACGCAGCGCCGCTGCATACAGGACGCTGAGCTCATCGACCAGCACCCCCATCGACCAACCATCGGTGACGATGTGATGCATCATCAGGGTCAACGCGTGCTCCTGGGCGCCCAACCGCACCAGCCGCACCCGCAACAACGGGCCCTCACCCAGATCAAACGGTTGGTTTGTCTCCTCCGCCAACACCCGACCCAGCTCGACCTCGCGCTGGCCCTCGGGCAAACCCGACAGGTCCAGCACCGGCACCCGCACCACAGCCGGCTCGTGCACCACCTGCACACCACGGCCATCCACCGCGTCGAAGGTGGTGCGCAACGACTCATGCCGCGCCACCAAACCGGTCAACGCCGCATTCAGCGCCTCGACATCCAGGGCACCGCGCAACCTCATGGCGCTGGGCGTGAGGTACTCGGTGCTGCCAGGTTCGAACTGGTCAAGGAACCACAACCGCTGCTGAGCAAACGACAAGGGCAGATCGCCGTCGCGTGACACGAGTGGGATCGCAGCGGCGGCATTCCCTGTCCCGGCCTGCGCGGCCATCGCGGCAGCGAGTCCAGCGACCGTCGGGTGGCTGAACAGCGCACGCGGAGACACATCCACCTCAAGGGCCGCCCGCATTCGCGAGATCACCCGAATACTCAGGATGGAGTCGCCGCCCAGCTCAAAGAAATTGTCCTCCGCGCCGACCCGCTCCAGCCCCAACACCTCGGCCCAGGCCTGCGCCACGACCCGCTCAACCTCAGTGCGCGGCGCCACATGGCCCAGCCGGGTCGCGTCGACGTCAGGTGCGGGCAACGCCTTACGGTCCAGCTTCCCGCTGGGGGTCCGCGGCAACGCATCCAGCGTCACGAACGCTGAGGGCACCATGTAGTCCGGCAATGACTGCCCCAGTAGCGCCCGCAGCTCACCAGCAGCCGGCAGCGTTGCGCCGACTGGGGAAACGACGTAGGCCACCAGTCGCTTGTGCCCGCTGTCGCTTTCCCGTGCCACGACGA
Source organism: Pseudonocardiaceae bacterium (assembly GCA_050699975.1). GTDB lineage: Bacteria > Actinomycetota > Actinomycetes > Mycobacteriales > Pseudonocardiaceae. Next base: position 26,543 of record JBOHGH010000004.1, read on the forward strand.
CGGCATCGGCCACGTCTGGTTGCTGGCGCAGCGCGGCCTCAATCTCGCCGGGTTCGATGCGGAACCCGCGGATCTTGACCTGCTCGTCGGCCCGGCCGAGGAACTCGATGACACCCTCACCGGTCCACCGGACCATGTCTCCAGTCCGGTACATCCGTGAGCCCGGGTCACCAAAGGGGTTCGCCATGAACCGTTGCGCGGTCAACCCTGGGCGACGTAGGTATCCGCGGGCCACCTGGGCACCGGCCAGGTACAGCTCACCGGCCACTCCGACCGGTACCGGGCGCAAAGCCTGGTCGAGCACGTATACCTGCGTGTTGGCGATCGGCCGACCCACCGCCGGCCGCGCCACGTCCCCCACCCGGCACGACAATGCGTCGATGGTGCACTCGGTGGGGCCATAGAAATTATAGCTCGCGGTGTCCGCAGCGGCGGCCAGCTCCCGCCACAACGACTCACCCAGCGCCTCACCGCCCACCATTAACACCTTCGGACGGTGCCGCTGATCGGTCAGCAACCCAGCCAGGATCACCTGCTGCAGGTAGGACGGCGGCAGATTAAAGAAGTCGATCCGGTGCTCGGCGACGTAGTTGACCAGCGCGGGCGGGTCCAGACGGACGTCGTCGTCGAGTACGTGCAGCTCATGGCCATCGGCCATCAGAACTGGCCCCTCCAACGAGCCGTCGAAGGACAGCGCCGCAGTGAACCCCACCCGCAACCGACCGCCACCGACCATGGCGGCCACCCAGTCGACGCGATGGTGGACTAGCAGATTCACTAGGTTGCGGTGCTCGACGACCACACCCTTCGGTCGGCCCGTCGACCCCGAGGTATAGATCACATACGCGGAGTTGCTCGGAGCAAGTGATCCGAGGCGCTCCCCGTCGGTCGGGTTGGAGTTCGGGCAATGCTGCAGCGCGGCTGCGACCTGCGGCTCGTCGAGCACCAACTCGGCCGTGGCCTCGGGCAACGCGCTATGCACCTTGGCACCGGAGGAGGTGGTGGTGGTCATCACCAACACCGGCGCGGCATCGCTCAGCACGAACCCAATCCGCTCCGACGGTATCTCCGGGTCGACCGGCAGGTACACCCCACCGGCCTTGAACACCGCCACCATCGCCACGATCAACTCCACCGACCGCGGCAGCGCCAGCGCCACCACCCGCTCGGGCCCCACACCCAGGCCGATCAGGTAGTGCGCCAGCCGGTTCGCCCGCGCGTTGAACTCCGCAAAGCTCAACTCCGTGTGGTGATCTCCCAGCGCTGTCTCGCCCGGGGTCCGCGCCACCTGGGCCTCGAGCATCTCTGGGAACGTCGCCACGGGAACGTCCAGGGCGGTGTCGTTCCACTGCACCAGCACCCGCTGCCGCTCGTCGGCCGACATCCACGGCAGCTCAGCCACCGGCCGGTTTGGAATGGCGGCGATACCGGCCAGCAGCATGCAGAGCCGCTCGACCATACGCTCGATCGTGCCCGCGTCGAACAGCATCGGATCGTAGGCCAGGTTGAAGCTGAGCCGGCCTTGGAGATAGGCGCTCAGGGTGAGCGGGAAGGTTGTGGTATCGAGCGCCTGGACATCGCGCACCCGCAGACCCGCATCATCCGCCGACGCGCCGTCGATTGGGTAGTTCTCAAACACCACCGCGCTGTCGAAAAGGTTGGTGCCGCCGGGAAGATCACTCCAGCTCTGGAGTTGGGCCAGCGAGACGAAGTCGAAACGCCGGGCCTCAACCTGCTTTGCCTGCAGTCCGCGCAGCCAGGACACAGCGTCGCGTCCTTCCTCGACCATGATGCGGGTCGGCACGGTGTTGATGAACATCCCGATCATCTCTTCGACACCGGGCAACTCGGCGGGCCGACCCGATACGGTGGTTCCGAAGACCACGTCACGCTCACCGCTGTAGCGCGACAGCAACAGCGCCCACGCCCCCTGGACCACCGTGTTCAGCGTCATACCGTTGTACTTGGCCACCTCACGAAGCCGGCTGGACTCCTCAACGGGAAGCTCAGTGCGCACCGATGCCGACGACTCGGTCCGGTGCGCCTCAACTGGCTGCCGGTCGTAGGGCACCGCGGTTGGTGAGTCGAAACCCGACAGCACCTGCCGCCAGTACTCCTCTGCCTGCGGAACGTCCTGAGCGCGCAACCACTCCAGGTAGTCAAGGAACAGGCGGCGTGAGACCAGCCGGGGCGGCCGGCCCTCGACGATCGCCGCATACTGCTCACACACCTCGGCGAACACCTGGGTCAGGCTCCAGCCGTCAAGCACCACGTGATGCCACGTCCAGACCAACAGCACCTGGGCTTCGGCGAGGTGAGCGATCGCCAGTCGCATCAACGGCGCCGCGGTGAGGTCCATCCCCGCCGCACGGTCAGCGGCCAGCGCTCTCCGAAGTTCACGATCACGGTCTTCATCGGACAGACCGCGCCAGTCGTAGTACACAGTCGGGATCGCAGCCCTGCGCTGCACCACTTGCAGCGGCTCGTCGACGCCGTCCCCTTCCCAGACCAGCAAGGTGCGCAGCGCCGGCGTGCGGTCCACCACGCGCTGCCACGCCTGCCCCAGAGCCTCCGGGTCGGATACGCCGTCGAGCGTCACCCTGGCCTGGTCGAGGTATGCGCCCGAGGTACCGTCGACCAGGCTGTGGAACAGCATCCCGGTCTGCAGCGGTGTGAGGGGGTAGATGTCCTCCACCGCGCGTCCGTCACCGGCGAGACGGTCCACAGTCAACTGGTCGAGGTGGGCCAGCGGGAAGTCGGACGGGGTGCAGCCGCCGGCATCCGGCTGGGCGCAGTGTTCGACGATCTCCCGGAGTGCCTGGATCATCTCGGTGGCCAACCGCTGCACCGTGGCTTCGTGATGGACCTGGTCGGAGTAGAGCCAGCTCAGCTCCAGCTGCCCGCCGTCCACCACGCCGGTAACGTCCAGCAGGTACGTACGGAGCTCCTCCGGCGCCATGTTCTGGCCGATGCCGGCGTCCCCGCCGCGGATGAGAGCTTGCTCCCCGGAGGCCAGCTCCACTTGGCCGTGGTAGTTGAAGCAAATGTGCGGCAGTGGCACGCCGCGCAGAACGCCAGCCGGTGAGTCCGGCCGGCTCAGGTAGCTCAGCGCCTGGTAGCTCAGCCCCCGGCTGGGCACAGCGTGGAGCTGCTCCTTGACCGATTTGATGGCCTGACCCCAACGAGCATTGACGCAGCTGCGCAGCGCGACCGGGAATTGGGTGGTGAACCATCCCACAGTCCGTGACAAGTCGACACCGTCGAGGATCTCCTCGCGGCCGTGGCCTTCCAGGGCGACCAGCACACGCCCACGGCCGGTCCACCGGGACAGCACCCGGCCCAACGCGCTGAGCAGCACGTCGTTTACCTGGGTGCGGTACACCCGGGGCACGTCGCGCAACAACGCGTCGGTGTCCTCGCGGCCCAACCGCACAGTGACGGAGCGGGCCGAACCGGCGGTGTTGACGCCGGCGTGATCGACCGGCAGACCAGTCGATGCGCTCCGGGACACCTCGCCCCAGAACGCCAGGTCGTCGTCGAGCCCACCCGACCGAACATGTTCGGTCAACCGGTGCGACCACTGGGTGAACGAGGTCCTGACCGGCTCCAGCTCCACCGGTTGACCCGTGCGAGCCCGCCGGTAGGCCGTCTCCAGATCGTCGAACAGGATCCGCCAAGACACACCGTCGATGATGAGGTGGTGAATCGTGACGAACAGTTGGGGACGCCGTGCAACTCCCCGATCGAACAGCACCGCCCGGACCAGCGGACCGGTACCGAGGTTCAGCCCTGTTTGGGCGGCCAACGCCGCCTCCTCAACGGCAGCCTGCTGGTGCGTGGCGTCCAGTGTGGACAGATCGCGGCGCTGGAACACCTCGGCGCGCTCGTCGGGCACGGGTTCCTGCTGCCACCCGCCGTCGGTGGGGATGAACCGCAGCCGCAGCGCGTCGTGGTGCTTCACCACCGCGTCGAGGGCTGTGCGGAGCGCGTTCTGATCGAGGTCCTCGGTCAGCTCCATCAGCACCGACTGAGTGAAATGGGTCAGGGTCCCGTGGGTCGCGAAGAACCATTGTTGGATCGGGCTCAGTGGCGCCGGCCCGGCGATCGGCTGGTGCGCTGGCACCTCGGGCGCAGCAGGCGCCTGGGCGGCGGCGAGTTCGGCGACCGTCTGGTGCAGGAAGATGTCCTTGGAGGTCAGATCCAGGCCGGCCTTCCGTGCGCGGGAGACCATTTGGATGCTGAGGATGGAGTCGCCGCCCAGCTCGAAGAAGTTGTCCTCGACCCCGACCCGCTCCAGCCCCAGCACCTCGGCCCAGACCTGCGCCACCACCCGCTCAACCTCAGTGCGCGGCGCCACATAACCCAACCGTGTCGCGTCGATGTCAGGTGCCGGCAACGCCCTTCGGTCCAGCTTCCCGTTCGGGGTCAGCGGCAAGGCATCCAGGGCGACAAACGCCGAGGGCACCATGTAGCCCGGCAGCACCTCCCCGAGGAACTCGCGTAGCGCCATCGTCGTCGGCGCGTGTCCCTCCCTTGCAGCAACGATGTAAGCGACTAGGCGCCTGTCCCCGAGCACGTCTTCCCGCGCGATCACCGCGACTCGGGCCACCCCAGGATGGCGCTTCAGCACGGTCTCGATCTCACCCGGCTCGATCCGGAAACCGCGGATCTTGACCTGGGAGTCGACCCGACCCAAGTACTGCAGATCACCCGGCTCGCTCCACCGGACCACGTCCCCGGTCCGGTACATCCGCGAGCCCGGGTCACCGAAGGGATTCGCGACGAACCGCTGCGCGGTCAGGCTAGCCCGTTTCCAGTAACCCCGGGCAACACTGGCGCCGCCGATGTACAACTCACCGGCAACGCCGGGCGGGACCGGGCGCAACCCGGCATCCAGCACGTACACCTGCGTGTTGGCGATCGGCCGGCCGATCGACGGATCCTGCGCGATACTCTCGTCGATCACCGCCGCCGTCGACCAGACGGTCGTCTCCGTCGGGCCGTACAGGTTCGTCACCGACGCCGCACGGTCCACCAACGAGGCAGCCAGGTCGGCGGGCAAGGCCTCTCCACCCACCAGCACCCGCACCCCGGCCAGCTCACCGGCCGCCTCGGCAACCACGCCACGCCACAGACTCGGCGTCGCCTGCATCACCGACACGCCCGCCGACACAACCAACCGGCGCAACGCCAACGGATCCTGAACGACATCACGACCCGCCAACACCACCGCAGCACCACTAAGCAGCGGAACGAAGACCTCGAGGTTCGCGATATCGAACCCGACCGTGGTCACCGCCAGCAGCCGATCACCCGAACAGAGCGCGAACCTTTCCTGCATCGCCGCGAGGAAATTGCCCAGCGCCCCCAACGACACGACCACACCCTTGGGACGGCCCGTCGATCCCGAGGTATAGATCACATACGCGGAGTTCGACGGGGACGCCCGGTGCTGGCCCTGATCGAACTCGATGTCGGTATCAGGGTATGCGGCCAGCGTGTGCGTGCCGGCCTGGTCAAGGACCACGTACCCGGCGTCGCTCGACGGTAGATCCTCGGCCAACGCGCTGGTCGTGAGCACCAGCACCGGTTCCGCGTCTGCCAGCATGAAACTGATCCGCTCGGGCGGATACTCCATGTCCAGTGGGAGATACGCGGCCCCGGCCTTGAGGACAGCCAGCATCGCGACGATCAACTGCTCCGACCGCGGCAACGCGATCGCCACGAACCGCTCGGGCCCCGCACCCTGCGCGATCAGCAACCGCGCCAACCGGTTGGCCTGCGCATTAAGCTCCGCGTAGGACAGCCCGACACCATCCACCACCAGCGCAGTGCTCTCCGGCGTGCGGGCCACCTGCTCAGCGAACAACTCCGGCAACGTGGCAGCCGGCATGTCACGCTCAGTGTCGTTCCACTCCACCAACATCCGCCGCCGCTGCACCCCAGCCAACAATGAAAGCTCCGCCAACGGCTGGTCCGGGTCGGCGGTGACTCCGGCCAGCAGCATCTGCAGATGCCCGGCCATCCGCTCGATGGTGGCGGCGTCGAACAGGTCGGTGTTGTATTCGAGCTGGCCGGCGAGGACCCCGTCACTCTCCTGAAACGCCACAGTGATGTCGAAGTTGGCTGCCCGCCGTGGCACCTCGATGTCCTCGACCCGCAACCCGCCGAACGCCGACGGCTTCCGTTTAGCGGTGTCCACCAAGACCATGACGTCGAACAGCGGGTTGCGGCTGACGTCGCGCTCGAGGTGCAGCGCGTCGACCAGCCGCTCGAAGGGCGCCTCGTCATGGGCGAAGGCATCCAGCACGGTGTCCTTCACGCTGCGCAGGAACTCGCTGAAGGTCCGCGACCCGTCGACGTGCGCGCGCAGCACCACGGTATTGACGAAGAACCCGACGGTCCGCTCCAGTTCGGGCCGGTTGCGGCCGGAGACGACCGTGCCCACGGCGACGTCGTCTTGTCCTGCGTACCGGGCAAACAGTGCCTGGCACGCCGCTATCAGGACGGTGAACAGCGTCGTGTCGCCAGCGCGGACCAGCTCGCCGAGCCCGGCGGTGACCTCCGCCGGGACCAGGAAATCGTGGGTGGCGCCTTCGGAGGTGCGCACTGCCGGGCGCGTTCGATCCGTCGGCAGCTCCAGCGGGGAGATCCCGGCCAGCTGCCGTTTCCAGTACTCGAGCTGCCCGTGCAGCGCCGAGTCCGGCGGCTGCGTTCGTTGCCATACCGCGTAGTCCCCGTACTGCAAAGGCGGCGGCAGCGTGGCCTCCTCACCGCGCTGGGCCGCCTCGTAAAACGAGCTGAGCTCGTCGGTCAGTACACTCATCGACCAGCCGTCAGTGACGATGTGGTGCGCGGTGAGCAGCAGCACGTGCTCGCGCTCGGATAGGCGTACCAGCAGCGCCCGGAACAGCGGTCCGCGCCGTAGGTCGAAGGGGCGGGAGTACTCCTCGGACAGCACGCGGTCCAGCTCGTCCGATGCCTGGACCGCGGAGCCGGACAGGTCGACCAGCGGCACGGGTAGGTCGTGTGCCGGGTGCACGAGCTGGACTGCCTTGCCGTCCACCTGGTCGAAGGTGGTCCGCAACGACTCGTGGCGAGTCGGCAGGGCCTGCAGCGCCGTGGTGAGGGCCGCCACATCGAGCGGGCCGACCAGACGCATGGCCAGCGTGCTGTTGTACTCCGCACCGCCTGGCTGGAACTCGTTGAGGAACCACAACCTTTGCTGGGCGAAGGACAGTGGTAGCGGGCCGGTGCGCTGCGCCGGGGCGATCCGGTCAGGCTGCTCGGACCGGCCGGACAACCGGCGGCGCAGCTGTTCCTGCAAATGGGCGGGCAGCGCGGAGATACGGCTCTGTCGCGATGACGTCATTGTCGTTTCCTCAGCGTTCCTCGTCGTTTCCGGCCAGGACGGCAACTCGTTCGAACTCATCGAGAATCTTTTCCTCGATCAATTCCCCCAGCGCGGAGACAGTGCGCGCTATCAGGACCTCGCGCGGCGTCAGGGTCACGTGGAAGGCCGCCTTCGTCCTGGACGTGAGTTGCAGGCTGCGTAGGGAATCGCCGCCCAGCTCGAAGAAGTCGTCCTCGACGCCAACCCGTCCCACGCTGAGGACCTCGGCCCAGATCTCGGCCAGGGCCTGTTCGGATTCGGTGCGGGGGGCGACATAACCGTCACCCGTGGTGGACCGGAATTCCGGGGCCGGCAACGCCTGACGATCCAACTTCCCGTTGGGCGTCAACGGCAGCTCGTCGATCGTGACGAACGCCGAGGGCACCATGTAATCCGGCAGCGCGGCGGTGAGCAGCTCGCGCAGCTCACCTAGGCTGGGTGCGGTATCGCCCTGAACCCCGACCAGGTAGGCCACCAGCCGCTTGACACCGGGTGACTCCTCCCGGGCGATCACCACGGCCTCGTCGACGCCGGGGTGACGGCGCAGCTGGGTCTCGATCTCACCGGGCTCGACGCGGAATCCTCGGATCTTGATTTGATCGTCGGCCCGCCCTACGAACTCCAGCTCACCCTGCGGGTTCCACCGCACCATGTCCCCGGTGCGGTACATCCGCCCCCCGGCCAGGCCGAACGGGTTGGCCACGAACCGCTCCGCGGTCAAGCCCGGCCGGTCCAGGTAACCGCGAGCCAACCCGGCTCCGGCCACGTACAGCTCGCCGGGCACCCCCACCGGCACCGGCCGCAGTGCCCCGTCCAGCACGTAGACCGTGGTGTTCCAGATGGGCCGGCCGATGGGCGGCGTTGCTCCCGGCACCAACGGCCCGCTCCACGTCGAGACCACAGTGGACTCGGTCGGGCCGTAAGAGTTGATCATGCGGCGTCCCGTAGCCCACCGATTGACCAGCTCCACCGTGCAGGCATCGCCACCGACGATCACGGTCCGGAAGTCAGGGAGCCCTGTTTCGGCCACCTCCACCGGCACGGTGGCCAACGCGGCCGGCGGGATCAGTGCATGCGTCACCCGATACTCGGCGAGCACCTCGGCCAGCTGCTCACCCAGCAGCGGCCCCGGTGGGGGCACCACCAACGCCGCCCCGGCCGGCAGCGACATGCACAGCTCCAGCACGGACGCGTCGAAGCTCGGCGAGGAGAACTGCAGCACCCGATCCCCGGTCCCGACCGCGTACTGCTCCACCTCGGCTGCGGAGAAACTGGCCAGCCCGGTGTGCGAGACCAGCACCCCCTTGGGTCGACCGGTCGAGCCCGAGGTGTAGATCACATACGCGGGGTGTTCCAGCAGCAGGGGGGACGCTCGGTCCGCATCGGTGACCATCCCATCGGGCAGGTCCTCCAGCGTTGAGATCGTCTCCGGGTCATCGACGGCCAGCACCGTCATGCCCGCGGGGCACGGCAGCTGCGCCGCGAGTTCGGCCAGCGTGATCACGAGCACTGGGGCGGCGTCGGCCAGCATGAACGCGATCCGCTCCGGGGGATAGGCCGGGTCCACCGGCAGGAACGCCGCGCCAGCCTTGACCACCGCCACCTGGGCGACCACGATCTCCACCGACCGGGGTAGCGCGAGTGCCACGGTCTGCTCCGGCCCCGCCCCGCGATGGATCAGCAATCGAGCGAGCCGGTTGGCGCGGGCGTCCAGGTTTGCGTAGCTCAATGCGCCGCCCTCGAACACCACCGCCGGCAGATCGGGTGTCCGCGCCACCTGCGATTCGATCAACTCCGGCAAGCTGGCCAGTGCTACCGCGTGATCGGTGTCGTTCCACCCGAAGAGCAACCGAGAGTGCTCCGCCTCGGTCAGACCGTCGAGCCTCCCCACCGGAGTCGTGGGATCCGCGATCACCGCGTCCAACACCCGCATCAGATGACCCGCGATCCGCTCGACCGTCATCGCGTCGAACAGAGCGGGGTCGTAGCCCAGCTCCATCGCCAACCGCTGGTCCGGGAACACCACCAGGCTGAGCGGGTAGTTGGTTGTCTCGGTCGCGTTCAGCTCACGCAACCGCAGGCCGTGGGCCGCGGCGGCCTCGTCGTTGATCGGGTAGTTCTCGAAGACCACGATGCTGTCGAACAGGTTGACCCCGCCCGGCAGGTCGCTCCAGGTCTGCAGCTGGGCCAGCGAAGCGAAGTCGAACCTCCGCGCGTCCGCCTGCGCGGACTGCACCTCCTGCAACCAGGGGACGACACCAGCGGCGTGGTCCACCTCAACCCGGACCGGCAGGGTGTTGATGAAGATACCGGTGATCTCGTCCACACCGGGCAGGTCAGCCGGACGACCCGACACCGTCGCGCCGAAACACACGTCCCGGTGACCGCTGTACCGGGACAGCAGCAGGGCCCACGCACCCTGCACGACCGCGTTGAGCGTCAGTCGATGCTGCTTGGCGAACTGGTACAGCCGGCTGGACACCCCCTCCTCCAGTTCGAAGGACAGCCACTCCGCCGAGCGGGTGGCGTGCGCCGGCGCCGGCGTCCGGTCGTAGGGCATCGGAGTGGGCGACTCGAAGCCGAGCAGCACCCGCCGCCAGTACCGCTCCGCCTCGCCATGGTCACGCTCGCCGAGCCACTGCAGGTAGTCCCGGAACGGGCGCCGAGCCGCTGGCTCGGGCGTCCCACCGTCGACAAGCACGGCGTGGTAGGCAAAGACGTCCGAAAGCACCTGGAACACGCTCCACCCGTCGAGCAGCACGTGATGGAAGGTCCAGGCCACCTGCACCTCGGTCCCGGACAGGCGGGCCACCACCACCCGCAGCAACGGAGGGTCGCCCAGGTCCATCCCGTCGGCGCGATCAGCATCGAGCCACCGCCGCAGCTCGTGCTGCCGCGCCGCCAGGGACAGCTGTGTCCAGTCGAGGTAGCGCACGGCGACGGTGGCGTCACACCGCACCACCTGCAGCGGCTCGCGTACCCCTTCCCAGGCGACGCAACTGCGCAGCACCGGTGTCCGGTTGACCACGTGCTGCCAGGCCGCCCCCAGCACCCGGGGATCCTCGACACCTTCCAGCACGAACGTGATCTGCTCCAGGTAGACGCCCTGATCGCCCTGGGACAGCCCGTGGAACACCATGCCCGCCTGCATCGGTGTTAACGGGTAGACGTCCTGCACCGAACGCCCGTCGCCGACGAGCCGGTCCACGCCTGCCTGGTCGAGCCGGGCCAACGGAAAGTCCGACGGGGTGCGGCCGCCGACGTCGGGCTGGGCGCAGTGGTCGACGATGCTCCGCAGCGCGGTGAGCAGCTCCTCGGCCAGGGCAGCGATGGTGCTGGCCCGATGCAGGCGGTCGGAGTAGGACCAGGTGAACTCCAGGCACCCGTGCTCGACCCTGCCCACCACGTCCAGCACGTGGGATCGGGTGGTCTCCGGACTGGCATCCCCATCCAGCCCACCGCATAGTGCGTGGAGCAGCCCGTCGTCCCCGGCAGGGGTCCAGTCGAACTGGCCGAGGTAGTTGAAGCTCACCCCCGGTGCCGGATGATCGGCCAACCCGCTGGTCCCGGTCAGGTACCGCAGTGCCCCATACCCGAGACCACGTTCCGGCACCGTGCGGAGCTGCTCCTTTATCGACTTCAGCGTGGCGCCCCAGTCCTGGGCGTCGACGACGTCGAGCGCGATCGGGAAGAGCGTGGTGAACCAGCCCACCGTGCGGGAGAGGTCCACGCTGTCGAGGATCTCCTCGCGGCCGTGGCCCTCAAGGTCGACGAGCACCCGGTCGCGACCGGTCCACCGGGCCAGCACCCGGCCCAGCGCAGCGAGCAGCACGTCGTTGATCTGTGTGCGGTAGACCCCCGGCACCTCCTGCAGTAGTGCGGTGGTCTCTTCCGGGTTCAGCCGCACGGTGACCGAACGCTCCGACCCGATCGTGTTGGCGCCATCGGCGTCGCTCGGCAACCCTTGGTCGCAGCCCCGAGTCACCCTTGTCCAGTAGCCGAGTTCGTTGTCGAACCCACCGGAGCTGGCATGTTCGGCCAACCGCAGCGCCCAGTCCCGGAACGAGGTCGTTTTGAGTCCGAGATGGACCGTCTCACCGGCCGCGGCCTGGCGGTAGGCGGTGTCCAGGTCCTCCAGCAGGACCCGCCAGGACACCCCGTCGACCACCAGGTGATGCACCGCCAGGAACAACACCGGCCGCCGCCCGGCACCGAGGTCGAACAGCACCGCCTGCAGCAGCGGAGGCCGACCGAGATCGAAACCGGAATGGGTCTCGCCAGCGACCTTCTCCATCACTGCACGCTGATCGCCAGCATCGAGAGTGCACAGGTCGTGTTGTCGCAGCACGTCCCTGTGCTCGACCGGGGTGTTGTCCTGGAGCCACCGCCCGTCGACGTGCTCGAATCGCATCCGCAGCGCGTCGTGGTGCTCGATTACTGCGGCCAACGCCGTGCGCAGCGCGGTCTCCTCGACACCCTCGACGAGCTCCACCGTCACCGCCTGGTTGAAGTACTCCGGGCGCGCCGGTTGGGTGTCGAAGAACCAGCGCTGGATCGGAGTCAGCGGTGCCGAGCCGGTGACCGGGCCCTGCTCGACCGCGGTCGGCACCGCCTCGGCTACGGTCGCGACCAACGACGCCACTGTCTGGTTCCGGAACACGTCCCTCGGCATGAGGCTCAAGCCAGCCCGCCGGGCCCGCGACACCACCTGAATGCTGAGGATCGAGTCGCCGCCGAGTTCGAAGAAGTTGTCCTCGATACCGACCTGTTCCACTCCGAGCACCTCGGCCCAGATCTCGGCCAGGGCGCGCTCGGCGTCAGTGCGGGGCACGACATAACCGGCGTCGCGCACGGCGTTGAAGTCCGGTGCAGGCAGCGCACGCCGGTCCAGTTTCCCGTTGGAGCTCAACGGCAGCTCGTCCAACATCACGAATGCCGAGGGCACCATGTAGTCCGGCAACGCGGCTGCCATATGAACCCGCAGCTCCGTCGCGCACATGACCTCGGCTCCGCCGGCCACCGGCACGACGTAGGCCACCAACTGCTTGACGCCGGGCCCATTCTCTTCGGCCAGCACGGTCTCCCGCGCTATGACGGCCACCTGGCTCACACCTGGATGCGAAGCCAGGTTCGACTCGATCTCGCCGAGCTCGATGCGGAACCCGCGGATCTTGACCTGCTCGTCGGCCCGACCAACGAACTCCACGTTGCCGTCGGCTGTCCAGCGGACCACGTCCCCAGTGCGGTACATCCGCTCACTGGGAGGTCCAAAGGGATCGGCCACAAACCGCTGCGCGGTCAACCCCGGCCGACCCAGATACCCGCGGGTCAATCCGGCGCCGGCGAGGTACAGCTCACCCGGCACGCCGGGCGGCACCGGCCACAGGTCACGATCGAGCACGTAGACCCGCATGTTGTCCAACGGGCGTCCGATCGGCACCACGTCGGGCACCGAACCCACCCCCGAGATCCGGTACGACGTGGCAAACGTCGTGGTCTCGGTCGGCCCGTACCCATCGACCACCACCAGGCCCGGGCACACCTGCAGCACCCGGCGCACCGAGGCAGCCGGCACCACGTCCCCCCCGGTCCAGACCTCACGCACCCCCGCCAGACACTTCGGTGCGTCCTGCGCCACGATCCGGAACAGCCCGGAGGTCAACCACAGCCCCGTCACCTCGTGCGAGGTGATCACTCGCTCCAGGGTGTCCACGTCCAGGTCCACCGGCGGGGCCACCACGACCCGGCCCCCGCGTAGCAACGGCACCCACAGCTCGTAGGTCGAGGCATCGAAGGCCAGCGGCGAATGCAGCAACACCCGCCGGTGCGCACCACCGTCGAACCTCCGGTCGAAGACCAGCGCCACCACATCCCGGTGCCGCACCGCCACGCCCTTGGGGACACCGGTCGAGCCGGAGGTGTACTCGGCGTAGACGAGGTTGTCCGGGTGGACGGCTACCGCCGGCTGATCGACTGGCCCATCGGCCAGCGACGCATCGGCCGCCACCACGACAAGCTCCCCGTCGTGCGCAGCGCTGCCGGTCGGTTCCCACACCCGGTCGGTCAGCAGCACCGAGGCTCCAGCCTCGGCCAGCACCAGCCGCATCCGTTCCACCGGTGCACGGACGTCCAGCGGCAAATACGCGCCACCCGCCTTGACCACCGCGAGCACGGCGACCACCAACTCGACCGAGCGCTCCACCAGCACCCCGACCCGGTCCTCCAGGCTGATCCCGAGCCGGATCAGCCGATGCGCCAACCGGTTGGCCCGCGAATCCAGCTCGGCGTAGGACAGCTCGCCGTCAGCGGAGACCACCGCAATGTCCTCCGGAGTGCGCCGCACCTGCTCGGCGAACAGACTCGACACCGTCCCGGCGGGCACGTCGTGATCCGTGTCGTTCCACTCCGCCACCACCTGGTGCCGCTGCGCGTCGGTGAGCATCGGCACCCCGCCCACCCAGCGGTCCGGATCCGCGGCGATGCCCTCCAGCAGCATCTGCAGATGACCTGCCATCCGCTCGACCGTGGCGGCGTCGAACAGCCGGGGGTCGTAGTCGAGGGTGATCGACAGCCGATCGCCGGGTGACACCACGACGCTGAGCGGGTAGTTGGTCGGCTCGAGGTCGTGGATCTCGCGGATCCCCATGCCATACCCGGCGATGGCGTCGTCGTCGAACGGGTAGTTCTCGAACACCACGATGCTGTTGAACAGATTCACCCCACCGGCGACCTCGCTCCAGTTCTGTACCTGGGCCAGCGAGACGAAGTCGAACCGGCGCGACTCGGACTGCGCGGCCTGCAGCCCGCGCAGCCACGACGCCACGCCCTGTCCGCTCGGCAGGCGCACGCGGGTGGGCACCGTGTTGATGAACAGCCCGACCATCGACTCCACACCCGACAGGTCGGCCGGGCGTCCGGAAACCGTGGTCCCGAAGACGACGTCGCGCTCACCGCTGTACCGGGACAGCAACAGTCCCCACGCCCCCTGGACGACCGTGCTCACGGTCAGCCCGTTGCGCTGGGCGAACTCGCGCATCCGGCGGGACCGCTCGGCGGACAGCGCGACCCGTACGGTGTCGCAGGACTCGGCGCGGTGCGTCTCGACCGGTTGCCGGTCGAAGGGCAGCGGTGTGGATGACTCGAAACCATCGAGCACCCCTCGCCAGTACAGCTCGGCCTCGCCCTGGTCGCGCTCGCCGAGCCACTGCAGGTGGTCCCGGAACGGACGCCGCGCCACCAGCGTCGGCTCGTGCCCACCGACGAGGGCCGCGTACCGCTCGCACACCTCGCCGAACACCTGAGCCGAGCTCCACCCGTCGATCAGCACGTGGTGGAAGGTCCACACCAACAGGACCTCATCTCCGGGCAGCGCGGCGATGGTCAGCCGCAGCAAGGGAGGCTCAGCCAAGTCGAAGCCCTCGGCTCGGTCACGCGCGAGCAGCGGTTGCAGCGTCTCCCGCCATCGCGAGTCGGACAGGCCGGTCCAGTCGTGGTAGCTGATCGGCACCGCGACGTCCCGCTGCACCACCTGCAGCGGCTCGTCGAGCCCTTCCCAGACCACGCCGCTGCGCAGCACCGGCGTCCGGTCGACCATGTGCTGCCAGGCCGTCCCCAGCGCATCCGGATCGGAGACACCGGACAGCCGGAGTTGCAGCTGGTTGAGGTAGGTGCCGGAGGTGGCGTCGACGAGCCCGTGGAACACCATGCCGGCCTGCGTCGGTGTGAGCGGGTAGATGTCCTCCACGGACCGCCCGTCGCCGACGAGACGGTCCACAGTCGACTGGTCGAGGCGCGCCAGCGGGAAGTCCGACGGAGTGCGGCCCCCGACGCCGGGCTGGGAGCAGTGCTCCGCGATCTCCCGCAGCGCCTCGATCACCTCGGTGGCCAGCCGCCGGACTGTGGTCTCGGTGTGCAGGTCCTCGGAGTAGAACCAGGTGAGTTCCATGCACTGGCGCGTGACGCTGCCAACGACGTCGAGCAGGTGCGGACGGGCGGCGTCTGGGCTGGCGTCCGCGGCGAGTCCGCCGCGCATCGCGAGGATCAGTCCGTCGTCCCCGGCCGAGGCCTGGTCGAGCTGGCCGAGATAGTTGAAGCTGACCTGGGGCGCCGCTGCGCCAGCCAGTTCACTCGTCTCGGTCAGGTATCGCAGTACGCCGTAACCGAGACCACGTCCGGGCACCGCGTGGAGCTGCTCCTTTACCGATTTCAGCGTGGCGCCCCAGTCCCCCCCACTGGGCACGTCGAGCGCGACCGGGAACAACGTCGTGAACCAGCCCACGGTGCGCGACAGGTCAACACCGTCGAGCACCTGCTCACGACCATGGCCTTCCAAGTCGACCAGCACCTGGTCGCGCCCGGTCCACCGGCCCAGCACCCGACCCAGTGCGCTGAGCAACACGTCGTTGATCTGCGTCCGGTAGGCCCCGGGCACCTCCTGCAGCAGCGCCCTGGTCTCGTCCGGGTTGAGCTGGACGCTCAGCGAACCCATCGAGCCCACCGTGTTGGCACCCTCGCCGTCGACCGGCAGCGTCGGGTCGCAGCCCTGGCCCACCCCGGTCCAGTAGCCGAGCTCGTCGTGGAGCCCTCCGGCCGCGGCGTGCTCGGTCAAGCGCAGCGCCCAGTCCCGGAACGAGGTGGTCTTGACTCCCAGACGGACGGCCTGGCCGCGTACCGCCTGCCGGTAAGCGTTGTCCAGGTCCTCCAGCAGGATTCGCCAGGACACTCCGTCGACCACCAGATGGTGCACTGCCAGGAACAACACTGGGCGCTGCCCAGAGCCGACATCGAACAGCACCGCCCGGAACAGCGGAGGCCGATCGAGATCGAAGCTTGCATGAACCTGCCCGGCAACCTGCTCCATCGCCGCATGCTGCTCGTCAACAGCCACAGTGGACAGATCGCGACAGTGGAGCACATCCACCGATTCGACCGGAGCATTGTCCTGCCGCCAGTGCCCCGAGTTGCCCAGGCCGTCGAGTTGCTCGAATCGCATCCGCAGCGCGTCGTGGTGCTCGATCACTCCGGCCAATGCCGTGCGCAGCGCGGCCTCGTCGACACCCTCAGCCAGCTCCACCGTGACTGCCTGGTTGAAATGCTCCGGTCGAACCGTCTGCGTGTCGAAGAACCAGCGCTGGATCGGGGTCAGCGGCGCTTCGCCGATCACCGCGTCTTGATCGGCCACGACCGGCGCCAACTCCGCCATGTTCATGACCGAGGAAGCAACGGTCGGGTGCCGGAAGAGATCTTGGGGTAGCAGTTGGAACCCAGCTTCCCGGGCGCGCGACACGACCTGGATGCTGAGGATCGAATCCCCACCGAGCTCGAAGAAGTTGTCCTCCACCCCGACGCGGTCCACCCCGAGCACCTGCGCCCAGACGCCGGCCAGTGCCCGCTCCGCGTCAGTGCGGGGCTCCACATACCCAGGGGCCAACGCCGCGCCGAAGTCCGGTGCGGGCAGCGCCCGCCGGTCCAGCTTCCCGTTGGGGTTCAACGGCAGCTGGTCGAGCACCACGTACGCCGTGGGCACCATGTAGTCCGGCAGTACGTGGTGGAGGAACCGCCGCAACTCAGTGGGGTCCACGGTGTCATCGGCCGCAGGGTCATCGGCCGCAGGCACGACGTAGGCCACCAGCCGCTTGTGCCCGGAGTCCTCCTCCCGGACGATCACGACCGCCTCGGCCACGTGCTCGTGGCGCAGCAGGGCGGCCTCGACCTCGCCCAGTTCGATCCGGAACCCGCGGACCTTGACCTGCGCATCGGCCCGCCCGAGATAGTCGATCAGGCCCTCGGCCGTCCACCTGACCACATCCCCGGTCCGGTACATCCGCGAGCCAGGCCCGTCGAACGGGTCCGCCACGAACCGCTCGGCGGTCAGCCCCGGACGGTTGAGGTAGCCCCGGGCCAGGCCACCGCCGAGGTACAGCTCTCCGGGCATCCCCGCCGGCACCGGCCGCAGCCCGGCGTCGAGCACGTAAGCCTGGGTATTGGTGATCGGCCGGCCAATCGGCGGTGCCTGATCGCATTCCTGCCCGTCGGAGTACCACGCGGTCGCGTACACCGTGGCCTCGGTCGGACCGTAGATATTGGCGATCCGGCTTTCCGGCAACGCCGCCCGGATATCGCGCACCGCCCGCGCCGACAGTGCCTCGCCCGCCAGCACCACACGCTCCGCGGCTACCGCCACCCTGCCCTGGGTCAGAACCTGGGCAAACGCCGACGGCACCGCACTGACCAGGCTTGCTGCCCACTCGCCGGCGTGCGGTTCTGTCAACGCGAGCAGGTCCCGGACCACCTCGATACTGCCCCCGACCACCAGTGGGCAGAAGATCTCGAAAACCGAGACGTCGAAGTTCAGCGAGGTCGACGCCATCACCCGCGACAACCCCGCGGCGCCGAAGTCCGAGTCCGCCCAGACCGCGAGCTCGACGACGCTCTCGTGCGCGACGACGACCCCCTTCGGCCGCCCGGTCGAGCCCGAGGTGTAGATCACATACGCGGGATGTGCCCTCGACAACGGCCGCATGCGGTCGGCGTCGAGGGGATCGCTGCACGGATGGACCGCGATCGCTTCGGCGGTCTGCACCATGTCCAGCACCAGCCGTGCCACCCCCGCCGCCGCGGGTATCCGGTCGGTCACCTCGCTCGTGGTCAGCAGCAGTGCAGGCTGGGCGTCCTCGAGCATGAATGCGATGCGCTCCGCCGGATAAGCCGGGTCGATCGGCAGGTATGCTGCGCCCGATTTCAACACTGCCAGCAACGTCACGATCATCTGCGCCGATCGCGGCAGCGCCAGGGCTACGAACCGCTCCGGACCCGCACCCCGCTCGATCAGCAGCCGGGCCAGCCGGTTCGCCCGCTCATTCAATTCCCGGTAGGACAATTCAGCGCCGTCACAGACCACCGCTACGGCATCGGGCGTCCGCGCCACCTGAGCCTCGAACAGCTCCGGCAACACCACCGAGGGCACCGCCTGCTCGGTATCGTTCCATTCCACCAGCAACTGGTGCCGCTGCGCCTCGCTCAGCAGCGGCAGCTCTTCCAGTGTCCGATCCGGATCGGCGGCGATTCCAGCCAGCAGCATCTGCAGATGTCCGGCCATCCGCTCGATAGTGCTGGGGTCGAACAGCTTCTGTTCGTAGCCGAGCAGGAACGACAGCTGCTGGCCGGTGGATACCACCACGCTGAGCGGATAGTTGGTCGTCTCAACGGCCTGCAACTCGCGTACTCGGAGTCCGTTCGCGGCGGCGACCTCGTCGTTGATCGGATAGTTCTCGAATACCACGATGCTGTCGAACAGGTTGATCCCGGCCGGCAGGTCGCTCCACGTCTGGAGTTGGGCCAACGAAACGAAATCAAATCGCCGGGACTCGGTCTGCGACACCTGCAGCCCGCGTAGCCAGGACACCAGGTTCTGCCCACCGTCGACATCCACCCGAGTCGGCAGCGTGTTGATGAAGATGCCGGTGATCGACTCGACACCAGCCATCTCGGCAGGCCGCCCCGAGACGGTGGTACCGAAGACGACATCTCGCTGCCCGCTATAACGCGACAGCAGCAAGGCCCAAGCGCCCTGCACGAGCGTGTTCACCGTGAGCCCATTGCGCTGGGCGACCTCGCGTAGCCAGCCGGATTCTTCGGTCGAGAGCTCGAACCGGACGTTGTCACCGGACTGGGCGCGGTGGGCTTCGACGGGCTGACGGTCGTAGGGCAACACAGTGGGCTCGGACAGGTTCGACAGCACCCGCTGCCAGTATTCGTTCGCCTCCCGGCGGTCCCGCTCGTCGAGCCATTGCACGTAGTCCCGGAACGGACGCCGGAACGGCAAGTCCAGATCTATCCCGTCGACAGCTGTTCGGTGGCGCCGAAGCTCGGCGTGGCAGGTGAACACATCGGACAGCACGTGGAAAACACTCCACCCGTCCAGGAGCACGTGGTCGAAGGTCCATACCACCTGCACCTCGGTATCGGACAGCCGAGCCAGCAGCAGCCGCATCAGCGGCGCGGTGCCCAGGTCCAAACCCTCAGCTCGGTCACGGGCGAGCAATCGAGCCAGTTCTTCTTGCCGTTGGCCATCGGGCAACTGGGTCCAGTCGAGGTAGCCGACCGGAACGGTCACCTCTCGCTGCACCACCTGCAGCCACTCGGTCATTCCTTCCCAGATCACGTGGCTGCGCAGAATCGGTGTCCGGTCGACCACGCGCTGCCAGGCCCGGCCGAGCATGCGTGAGTCGGGAATGCCATCCAGGATGAACGTCAGTTGCTGGAAGTAGACCCCCTGGTCGCCCTGCGACAGCCGGTGGAACACCATGCCGGCCTGGGTCGGCGTCAGGGGATAGATGTCCTCCACACGCCGCCCATCGCCCACCAGGTGGTCCACGCCTGCCTGATCGAGACGGGCCAGTGGGAAGTCCGATGGGGTGCGACCACCCGCACCCGGCTCGGCGCAGTGCCGGATGATCTGCCGCAGCGCCGCGAGCATCTCGTTCGCCAAGGCGCTGACCGTTTCCTCGCGATGCAGGTTTTCGGAGTAGAACCAGCTGAACTCCAGGCACTTCTGCTCGACCTTGCCGACGACGTCCAAGACGTGCGTTCGATTGGCCGCCGAACTGACGTCCAGCTCCAACTCGCCGACCATCGCGTGGTACAGCCCGTCCCCGCGTGCCGGCAGGTCGAACTGGCCGAGGTAGTTGAAGCTGACGTCCGGCGTTGCGTCCTGCGCCAGCCCGCCCGCTGCATTCAGGTAACGCAGCCCGCCGTACCCGATGCCACGGCGCGGCACGGCGCGCAGCTGCTCCTTGACAGACTTCAGGACGCCGCCCCAGCCCTCGTCACCAGGCATGTCCAGGGCGACGGGGAAGATCGAGGTGAACCAGCCGACGGTGCGCGAGAGGTCAACACCGTCGAGCAGCTCCTCCCGGCCGTGGCCCTCTAGGTCGACCAGTACGCGGTCCCGCCCCACCCACTGGGAGAGAGCTCGACCCAGGGCGCTGAGCAGGACGTCGTTGATCTGCGTGCGGTAGGTTCCGGGGACGTCCTGCAGCAAGGCCGTGGTGTCGTCCTGGTTGAGCGCGACGGTGACCGAACGGGTCGAGCTGACCGTGTTGGCCCCGTGCGCGTCGACCGGCACCGTGGGGTCGAAGCCGCGGGTCACGCCCGTCCAGTGCTCGACCTCATGGTCGAATCCACCGGTCGTGACATGCTCGGTCAGCCGACGTGCCCAGTCCCGGAATGACGTGGTCTTGGGTTCGAACCCGACGGTCTCCCCGCCGGCCAGCTGCAGGTATGTCGTGTTGAGATCCTCCAGGAGGATCCGCCACGACACCCCGTCGACCACCAGGTGGTGCATCGCGATAAACAGCAGCGGCCGCTGTTCGGCACCGAGATCGAACAGTGCCGCCTTCAGCAGCGGACCCTGTGAGAGGTCAAAGCTCGCGTGCACGTCGGCCGCGATCTTCTTCATCGCCGCCTGCTGCCCCTCGATGTCCACGTCGGACAAATCGAGGCGCCGCAGCACGTCGACGGGCTCGATCGGGGCGTTGCGCTGCCTCCACTGACCCTCGAACTGCTCGAACCGCGCCCGCAACGCGTCGTGGTGCTCCAGCAGTTCGGCTAGCGCGGTGCGCAGCGCCGAGGTGTCGACCTCCGGGACGAGTTCGATGGTCATCGCTTGGTTGAAGTGCTCCGGCCGCACAGGCTGGGTGTCGAAGAGCCAGTGCTGGACCGGGGTGAGCGGCATGGCGCCGGTCACCGGACGCTGCTCGACCACCACTGACCCGCCGTCGGCGACATTCGGAGCCAGCGACGCGATGGTCTGGTGCAGGAAGACGTCTTGGGACGCCAGGCTCACACCGGCCTGGCGGGCGCGGGACACCACCTGGATGCTGAGGATCGAGTCGCCGCCGAGCTCGAAGAAGTTGTCCCCGACGCCGACCCGCTGCACACCCAGCACGTCGGCCCAGATCTCGGCCAGCGCGCGCTCGACGTCGGTACTGGGCGCCACATAGCCGGACCGAGCGATCGCGCCCCAATCCGGCGCAGGTAGGGCACGCCGATCCAGCTTCCCGTTGGGGTTCAGCGGCAGCTGGTCGAGCACGACGAACGTCGACGGCACCATGTAGTCGGGCAGCGCCTGGTTGACCATCTCGCGCACCTCGGCCGGGCTCGCCGTCGCGCCCGGTGCCGGTACCAGGTAGGCCACCAGGCGTTTGTGGCCGGAGTCCTCCTCCCGGACGATGGCCACCGCCTCGGCCACGTCATCGTGGCGCAGCACGGCGGCTTCGACCTCGCCCAGTTCGATCCGGAATCCCCGGATCTTCACCTGGTGATCCGCCCGGCCCTGGTACTCCAACTCCCCATCGATGTTCCGCCGCACGACGTCGCCGGTGCGGTACATCCGCGAACCCGGTTTTCCGAAGGGGTCGGCGACGAATCGCTCGGCGGTCAGTCCCGGGCGGTTGAAGTAGCCCCTGGCCAGCCCACGACCGCCGATGTACAGCTCTCCCGGGACACCGGGTGGTACCGGTCGCAGCTCGGCGTCGAGCACGTAGCCTCGGACGTTGGTGATCGGCCGGCCGATCGGCGGCGCCTTGTCGCGGTCCTGCCCGTCGGAGTACCACGCGGTTGCGTACACCGTGGCCTCGGTCGGGCCGTAGATATTTGCGAGCCGGCTGTCCGGCAACGCATCGCGGATCTCGCGCATCGCCCGGGCCGACAGGCCCTCACCGGCTAGCACCACAGTATCCGGCGTGACCACCATCGTGCCCTGGGCGAGAACCTGGGAGAACGCCGACGGCACCGCACTGACCAGACTCGCCGTGTCTTGCCCGATCGGTCCTTCGGCCAGCGCGAGCACGTCGCGCACCACCTCGATGCTGCCGCCGACCATCAGCGGGCAGAAGATCTCGAAGACCGAGACGTCGAAGTTCAGCGAGGTCGAGGCCACCACCCGGGACAGCCCCGAGGAACCGAAGTCGGAGTCCGCCCAGACCGCGAGATCGACCACGCTCTCATGCGCGACGACGACCCCCTTGGGCCGCCCGGTCGAGCCGGAGGTGTAGATGACGTAGGCGGGATGGGCCGCCGACAGCGGCCGGATCCGATCGGCGTTCGTGATGTTGCCACCCGGACAGCCAGCCAACGCCTCTGCAATCTCGGCCTGATCCAGAATCAGCCGAGCCACACCCGCTACTGGGGGTATGCAGTCAGCTACTCGATTCGTGGTCAGCACCAGCGTCGGTTGGGCGTCTTCGAGCATGAACGCGATTCGCTCAGCCGGATAGCTTGGATCCACCGGCAGGTACGCTGCACCCGTCTTGAGCACCGCCAGCAACGCCACGATCAGCTCCGCGGAACGCGGCAGCGCCAACGCCACGAACCGCTCCGGGCCAGCACCCCGCTGGATCAGCAGACGCGCCAATCGATTCGCGCGCCCGTTCAGCTCCCCGTACGCCACGTCAGCGCCTTCGAACACCACGGCGACCGAGTCCGGCGTCCGGGCCACTTGAGCCTCGAATAACTCCGGCAGCGCCACCGGAGGCACCGCCTGCTCGGTGTCGTTCCACTCCACCAACAACCGGTGGCGTTCGGCCTCGCTCAGCAGCGCGAGCTCCCCCAGCGGCCGGTCAGGATCGGTGGCGATGCCGGCCAGCAACGTGTGTAGCTGCCCGGCCATCCGCTCGATAGTGCTCGCGTCGAACAGGTCGGTGTTGTATTCGATCGCCAGGTTCAGCGAACCGTCTCGGGGCAAGAACTCCACCACGAGTTCAAACCGGGCCGACGTTCGAGGAAGGTCGAACTCGGTGATCCCCAACCCGCCGATCTCCTGCGGCCGCACGATCGCGTTCTGCAGCACGACCATGGCCTGCACCAGCGGAGTACGACTGGGATCGCGTTCCGGTTGGAGTTCCTCGACCAGCCGGTCGAAGGGAACCTCGTCGTGCGCGAACGCCTCCAGCACCGTCTCCCGGACCTCGGCGAGGAACTCGTTGAACGTCCGCGCACTGTCCACCGCTGAGCGCAGAACCACGGTGTTGACGAAGAAACCGACGAGGTTCTCCAGCTCGCTGCGGTTGCGGCCGGAGGTCGCGGTACCGATCGCGACATCGCGCTGGTGGGTGTACCGGGACAGCAGCAGCTGCACCGCGGCGACCAAGGTCATGAACAGCGTGGCGTCTTGCTCGCGTCCTACCCTGGCCAAACCCGTGACCAGGTCGGCGGGCAGGTCACGGCGGTGCACCGCGCCCGAGGTGGTACGGAGGTACGGCCGGGGCCGGTCAGTTGGCAGCTCGAGCACGGAGATGTCAGCGAGCTGGTGCTTCCAGTAGTCGAGGTGCTCCTGCAGGGCCGGGCCAGACAGCCGTTCGCGTTGCCACCCGGCGAAATCCAGGTACTGAACCGGTAGCTCCGGCAAACTGGCCGGAGCTCGCCGTACGGCGGCGGCGTACAGCTCGGCGAGCTCGTCTACCAACACCGCGACCGACCAGCCGTCGGTGACGATGTGATGCTGGCTGAGCATCAGCACCTGGTCGTCCCCGGCAAGGCGCACCAGCACCGCCCTGGTCAACGGGCCGCGCCGCAGGTCGAAAGGACAGCGCAGCTCGTCGGCCAGCGCCTGCTGCACCGCGGCATCGCGCTGAGCTGAGTCGACGGTGGACAGCTCGACCGCGCGCAGCGGTATGTCACCACCCGCGGCGACCACCTGCATCCCGTGTCCGTCCACGGTGTCGAACGTCGTCCGCAGTGACTCGTGCCTGCTGACCAGGGCGTCCAGCGCCGCTCGTAACGCGTCGAGGTCCAACGCGCCGGACAGCCGCAGCCCGACCCCGGTGTTGTACTCGGTCCCGCCGGAGGTCAGGTCGTCCAGGAACCACAACCGCTGCTGGCCAGGAGAAAGCGGCAGCGGCAGCTCACGCGGAACGGGGCGGATCCCCTCGTCCTGGCCGGCGGGAAGAGCTGCGGGCAGCAGCTCCGCGAGCCGCGCGACGGTCCGAGCATCGAACAATGCGCGGGCGGACAGAGCCACCCCGAACGCCGCGCGAATCCGGGACAGTGCCCGGAAACTCAGGATCGAATCGCCGCCAAGTTCGAAGAAGTCGTCCTCGACGCCGATCTCCTCCATACCCAACAACTCAGCCCAGATCTGCGCCACGATGCGCTCGTCACTGGTGCGCGGCGCGACGGACGTCCTCGGCGGTGTCACATCCCTGGGTTCCGGCAAGCCACGCCGATCCAGCTTTCCGTTGGGGCTCAGCGGCAAACTATCCAGAACCACGAAAGCCGACGGCACCATGTAGTCGGGCAGCGAGCCGGCGACCATTGCGCGCAGTTCGCCAGGAACCGGTGTTGCGTCACCGGCTGGGACAACGTATGCGACGAGTCGCTTGAAACCAGGCCCGCACCCTGCTGGCAACGTCTCGCGGGCAATCACCACGGCCTCGCCGACGTCGGGATGCTTTCGGAGCAACGTCTCGATCTCGCCGGGCTCGACGCGGAATCCGCGGATCTTGACCTGCTCGTCGGCGCGGCCGACGAACGCCAACTCGCCGTCGGCCGTCCAGCGGACCACGTCCCCGGTGCGATACATCCGAGAACCCGGCTCGCCGAACGGGCTGGCCACGAATCGCTGGGCGGTCAACCCCGGACGGTTCAGGTAGCCCCGCGCCAACCCACCACCCGCCACGTACAGTTCACCGGGCATCCCTACCGGCACTGGCCGCAAACCCTCGTCGAGCACGTACACCTGGGTATTCCGAATCGGCCGACCGATCGGCGGTGCCGCTCCATCGCCTGGCGCCAGCGGCTGACTCCACGTCGACACCACAGTCGCCTCGGTCGGCCCGTAAGCATTGATCAATCGGCGGCCCGCGGCCCAGCGATTCACCAACTCCGGCGGGCACGCATCACCCCCGACGATCACCGTCTGGAACTGCGGCAAACCCGTGTGCGCCACCGCCTGCGGCACTGTCGCCAATGCCACCGGCGGGATCAGCGCATGCGTCACCGCGCGCTCCGCGAGTACTTCGGCCAGCGCCTCGCCGAGCAGCGGGCCCGGCGGCGGCACCACCAGGGCAGCACCAGCCGGCAGCGCCATGCACAATTCCAGCACCGACGCGTCGAAGCTTGGCGAGGAGAACTGCAACACCCGGTCGCCCGGGTGTACCTCGAAATGGTCGATCTCCGCAGCCGAGAAGCTCGCCAAGCCGGCATGAGAGACCACCACGCCCTTGGGCCATCCCGTCGACCCGGACGTATAGATCACATAGGCCGGATGCGCCAGGACCAGTGCCGACGACCGTTCCGCGTCGGTGGGGGCGCCATCAGGCATCGACCCCACCGCCGACCCCGTGTCCGGATCATCGAGCGCTACCACGGCCACACCCGCGGGGCACGGCATCTGGGACGCCAACTTCGACAGGGTGACGACCAGCACCGGCCTCGAATCAGCCAGCATGAATGCGATCCGGTCGGGGGGGTATGCCGGATCCACCGGCAGGAATGCCGATCCCGCCTTCACCACTGCCAGCTGCGCCACCACGATCTCCACCGACCGAGGTAGCGCCAACGCCACGATCCGCTCCGGTCCCGCACCCCGCGCGATCAGCAGGTGGGCCAACTGGTTCGCGCGCGCCTCCAGCTCCAGGTAGGTCAGTGCCCCGCCGAAGACCTGCTCGCAGGGTCGACTGGGGGAATTGTCGAACAACAGGGCTGGCAGGTCCGGCGTCCGCGCCACCTGGGCTTCGAACAGCTCAGAGAATGTGGCCGGTCCTCCGTCCCGATGCGTGTCGTTCCATTCGACGAGCAGACGCGCGTGCTCGGCCTCAGTCAGGATGTCGATCTGGCTCAGCGCAATGACAGGATCGGCAGTGACGACGTCGAGAACTTGGGTCAAGTGACCAGCCAGCCGCTCAATCATGGCCGGGTCGAAGAGGTCACGGCGGTACTCGACGACGCCGGTTAGTTCGTTGCCCCGCTGCTCGATGAGCACCGTGACGTCCGCGGTGAGCGGCACCGCAGGCCGTTCACACATCACCATTGCCCGCGCCAACTCGGGTTGCAGGCCTAACTCCTCGGCAAGGCGCTCGAACGGAACGCCGGAGTGCGCGAAGGCGCCCCCCACCGTCGATCGAACCTTCAGCGCAAAGTCCAGAAAGGAGGTCGACTCGGCTAACCGGGACCGCAGCACCACCGGATGGCTCTGCCCCGGAGCCGGAGTCACCACGGCGATGTCGTCGCGGCCGCTGTAGCGCGCCAAAACGATCTGGAAGACGGCGACCGTGAGTTCGAGCAGCGAGATTCCCCATTGGCCGCTCAGGTCTGTAACCCGCGTGGTTACTTCCTGTGGAACGTCGAACTTGTGCGCTGTGATGGCCGAACTCATGTTGGTTGACCGTGACTGGTCGATGGGCAGCTCGGGCACCGACACGCCTTCGAGCTGCGTTCTCCAGTAATGGAGTTGCTCGGCGAACGACGACGCCGGCGGCCCGCCCCGATCGGAACGCTGCTCAGTCTGTAAGGACCTGTTGTGGACAACCATGAATGCTTCAGCCTTTCAGGCGGGCCCACCAATGACACCAACGGGGATATGGGACATCTACTAAGCGGACATGGCCTGGGTCGCTATCAAAGATGGCCCGTTCTCCCGCGCAGCAGATTGACGACGACCAACGCGGCCGTTGACTAGAATTCCGCCGAGATCTCCGGTAACCGGATTCCGCAGAAAACGCCCAGCGCGCATCCACTGCCCCGAAGTCACATCTTGCTGCGAGAAGGTCAGATCTTCGTGGAACCTAAGCCACGCCACGGCTTCACCGTCGACCACGAGGCAGTGCTTCCCGTTTCCCTGAAGAGTCACCAAGTACTCGGTATCCCCGTTCCGGTAGCTGCCCACGCAGCCTGGTGGGGGCGCCGTCGGCCGTCCCAGCGCTTCGACTGCGGAGTCACTGTCGAGGGGCAGGCCCGCCCTGCACAACTCCGAAACGAGCTCCTGCCACATACCAAATCCGACGTTCGCGTTGCTGGTGAAGGCGACGACGGTGCCATTGACGGGCTCGACTCGGAGGTAACATGCCGTGCCATCCGCGTTGCCGTCGTGACCCACCCATACGGTGTTTTCATTACGGAAGACCGCCAGGCCCAGTCCCCATCCGTCGGCTAGTCCGAACGGTTCCGCGCTGGGAACGGCTTGGCGCATCTCCACGGCGTACGCGGTCGGTAGAAGCGCCGATCTACGGCCATCGAGCTGGGTCAGCGCTAAAGTCACGAGATCCATAGCGCTCACCGCCAGCCCGCCGGCCGGTGCCTCGGCGAGCGCCAACGACTGCGTGACGGGTCGGGTCCTGCCGACTGCGGTGTTAACCGAGTGACCCGTGGCAAGTGGGCGATCGAGCGGGCGGCGCTCAGCCGCGCCGATGAACGTCGGCTCAATTCGCAGTGGCCGCAGTACAATCGACTTCATGGCGTCCCACCAGCTCATCCCAGTGATCGTTTCGATCAGGTGGCCGACCAGGACGTAGCCGATGTTCGAGTATGAGAAGCCGGTGCCTGGCGGTAGCACCAGGTTCTGGCTGTAGCAGTGGTCCAGTACGTATCGCCGTATGGAAGCGAGCGCCTCTGCCGAGTCAGGTCCCTCGGCGAGACCACCTGTGTGGCTCAGCAACTGGCGAAGGGTGAGCCAGCTTCCGAGGTCACCGAGCTCGGGCAGGTACTCACCGAGCGGAGCGTCGAGTTCGAGATCCCCATCCGCGACCAGGATCATCGCCATAGTTGCCGTGAAGGTCTTGCTGATGGACCCGATGGGGAACGCCGCATCTCGGGTAACCCGGTGCCCTGTTCCGTACTCCAGCTCACCGACCTCGATCGCCACCGTCTCCCCACCGTGGTGGATGGCGAGCTGAGCCCCGGGCACCTGATGTTTCCGCGCCAAGGCGGACAGCGTGTCGGACAGACGCTCACGATCTAACGGCGGTTCGAACTGCCCTTCGGCGGCCGGCGCGTGTCCGACCGGCGGGACCATGCCCAGGTCCCTCGCGGACACTTTCCCGTGGCACCACAGCACCTGGTCGATAGAGCGGACGCTCTGACTGCCACCGTCGAACTGATGATGCCGTGAACTAATTGCGGGCGCGTCTCCCACAAAAATCCCCTTCCTGGGAAGGTCAGCGGTACGAATCGAGCCGCGGCGCAAGACCCTCGCCACTCGTGGTGCCCGGTGGCGCACAACCCACCCGCCGCGCCTCCGTCACGCACGTCGCTCTCGATGCGAGCCCCGCGCTCGCCTGTCGGACAGGACGCTACGGATGCGCTCTTTCGGCTATCTTCGTGTGCGCTTAGGTCTTCGTTAGCCCGAAGTTGCGGCAGCTCTGGGTAGCGTTCCCCCATTTGCCCATGCCTCCTGGCGTGCTGATGACAAAAGGTAGTCAGCATTTGAGTGTTGTAGCGCTACTGTCACCGTGTGTGAGCCCAGCTCTGGTACAGGCCGAGTACGGACTGCTGTGCGACCCCAGGTGAGTCAGCGTTGTTCCATGCCGGCCGTGACGGCTGTACGCGCACCTCTACCAGCTGATACCTGCTCGTCGATGGGTGCTTGGTCAGCGGTGGCCGAGCGGCCTCTCCGTGGTCGGCACCGCAAGCCGTCGGGGGTGTCAGGTACCGGGTCGCCGGTGCAGTCGAGTGCGTCTGGTGTGTCGTGCGCCATCGCTGCGCAGGTAGTGCCGGGTGTTTCAGGACGCTCAGTGGTTGCCTCAACCCCGACGGACGTCCGGAGGCGACCACTAAGCCGCCGTTAAGTCACCACTAAGATGGCTTGAAGCCGGCACCCCTAATCTCCGTCTAGCTAGTACTCGGACTGCGCGTCACTGACGTACGGGCCGACGTCGAGGAGTAGGGGGTGCGGAATGACGGGTCGCCACTGCGAGCTACTGGAATTACAGCAAGGCTCTCGACGACGGGGCCGACGGTGCTAGCCCAGATGTGATCGATGAAGTCGCCTGATCGAGCACACATTCGGTTCGGGCTCACAAACCCGGACAAGCCCGCCGGGCACCTCCCCCTCGGTCCGGCGGCGCCGCGCCGCGGCGAACAGCCCCCCGTTTCCGCTGCGGCGCGGCCACACACTCTCTGGCCTGTACTCATCCGGGAACGTAGAGGAGCTGCGCTGTCCCGGTCGCCCGGATCACCTGTGCTGGTCAGCACAGTGATTCGCCGTCTTCATCCGGCTGCTCGACGCCGCCCACCATTGACCCGAGTGTCACGAGCAGCTCTAGAGCTCTTGACCCCGATCGCGGTGCCATCGTGCGATCAGGGCGAGGCACTCCCGCTCGTAGAATGTAGTAAATTCGTGTAGCTCCTGGAGGCGGTCTCGCCGTCTGGCCGGCTCGTCCTCGAGCAGCCCAAGACCGTGCTTTGCCAGCTGCCGCAGCTTGGTGGTGCTCTGTATCAGGTGTTCGAAAATGGATATCCAGGTTCCTGGCCGGATCCGGTAATAGGTCCGGCGGTCTCCGCGCTTGGTTTGCCGCTCCACGTATCCTAGGCGGATCAGTGATCGGGTGGCCATGCTGATGCTGCCCCTGCTCGCGTGGAGGCCTACGGCGAGGTCTTCTGCGGATTGGTAGTCCGGCTCGCACACCAACAACCACCCCAACACTCGACCCCAGATCCGGGGAAGCCCTAGATCATCGTAGAACAAACCAATCTCATCTGCGAAGTCCACCAGCTCCTTAAGCTGGCCGTCGGTGTCCATGGCCATGCCCATGACGCTTCTCCGCTCACTCCTGATTACTCCCTGATTACTCTCCGCTTGTCCTCGTCAGTGTTTACTTCTGCCCGTTACTCCTGTTCCGATCATCTTAGCACAGATAGGAACTTTCAATAATCTCTGAACCTGACCGTGGCGGTAGGTGCCGGGGGTAGACCAGGGTGCAGGGACGCAGGAGTCTTCTCACTGGTGTCGGGCGGGGAACGGGCAGGTCGAGAAGGTTCACACGGCTGACGATGATCATCGGGGACCGGGTTCAGGGAGCGCACCCGGTGCCGCCGCGCCTTCAGCGTCCATCGCGGTCCATCGCGCGGAGCGATCCGGCGCTAGCACATCAACTTAAACCACTTCACAGATTTCAGTGCTTCTTGAAACCTCGACTCCTTCAGAGTATGTTTGCTCAAAGACCCAGCAGCGGGAGGCCGACATGGACCTTCGGTGGAAGTTCTGGCACCGCCAGCTGAGAAGCGGGAACTCCGAGCAGGACGAACTGGAGCGCATCTCTGTAGGTGATCCGGATCCCACCTCGTACCCCGGTGCGGTCAACGGGGCTCGGGCCTGCCGGTTCGAGTGGGCTGACGAGGCCTCGCAAACCCTGATCCTGCCCTGGTCCTGCACTCGGGTGCTGGGCCACCGGGGCCAGCACCTCGCCGGCACGGGCGAGCGGGTTGCCGCCGTGCACCCCCACTCCTTGCCAACGGCGACGGCTACCAGCGTCTCGGTGTGATCACGTCGTATCACCCGTAACGCGACGGCCAAACCGATACCTGACTGGCAGCAGTACCGCTACGCCACCAGCCACCACCAGCTGCGGCATGCACCCCCACATCGAACACCCGCTGCCTGCCTAATCTTCGGACGTCATATTCGGCAGCGGGCTCGGTTGGACGTCGATCTCCGTCATCCGGCTGACGTAGGTTCGATAGTGTCGGCGTGCCTCGCCGAGGCGGCCCCCCTCGAGCAGCACTCCGACGAGGTTGAGATGTGCCTCCTCGTCGTAACGGTCCTGCTCGAGCAAGCGCAACGAGCACCGCACGACTGCGTCGGTATCACCGGCGTCGCGCAGCCGCGCAGCCAGTGCCCGAAGGAGGGCGATGCGGGTGGCCCGGACCTCTTCGGCCAGCGCGCAGCCCCACTCTTGGTAGGGGTCCTCTTCGAGGAAATCCCCGGTATGGGCGGCAAGGGCGGCCTCGACTCGCGCGGTCGCATCCGGCGCCTTTGCCCGGTCCGCGTCGAGAGCAGCGGTGGCTCGAGTGAGGAAGTCCTCGACGTCGACGCTGACCTGGGCGCGGTTCAACCACACCGCGCCACCGGTGGTGACCAATGGACCCTCGCCTGACGACTGGGGTTGCAGCACATCGCGGACCGTGGACAGCAGCACTGACAGCCGGTTGCCGGCCACGGCCGGCTCCGCCTCCGGCCACAACAGCTCCATAAGCTGATCACGG
Source organism: Pseudonocardiaceae bacterium (assembly GCA_050699975.1). Lineage (GTDB taxonomy): Bacteria > Actinomycetota > Actinomycetes > Mycobacteriales > Pseudonocardiaceae. The sequence goes on from JBOHGH010000004.1 coordinate 58,134, forward strand.
GGGGTCGGCCGGCGCCGGGCAATCAGGATCTTCAACAGGTCCCGGGCTTTCTTCGACTTCCATACGGTAGGGGGAATCGGGGCCCCGTCGCGGATCACCTGGAACACGCCGAGCGTCTGGATGGACACCGCGGGCGCGGAACGGACCAGCGCGGCTAACGGTCCGGCGGCCCGCCGCGACTCGACCTCGACGCCGTAGTCTCGAAGCATCCGGTCCGCGAGGTCGGCGTCGATGCCGGGAATGGGCGCGCCGATGCGACCAGCCACGACTCTGGTCGCGGCCTCCTCGAGGCGACAGCCCGTCTCCTGCCAGATGTCGATCGCCTCCCGCAGCGGGGTGGCAGCTACGGTGGGATCACTGGAGGCCAGCACGCCCAACGTGATCGCCTCGGCCAGGCCTGGGTTGTCCCGCCGCTGCCGCGCGGCCACGGCAGCCCGGTCGGCATCCACCAAGGCACCCAGCCGATCATCGCCCATCAACTCGACCCAGCCACGGGCCAGGAACGCCGGGACCTCACGAAGTCCCTCGCCCAACTCCACAGCACGGTCCGCGCGCTCACGAGCTAGCTCCAGGTCATCTGCCGAACCGATGCGCGCGAGACCGATCAGCGCCGAACTGAGGCCGAACACATCGTGGCGCGGCTCGGCGAGGGCCAGGGCCTCCTCGTACGCTGCCCGGGCTCGAATCAGCTGGCCCCTGGTCCGATGCAGGTCACCAAGACCGCACAGTGGCCACGCCAGGAATCGGGAGCTGATGCGCTGAAAGAGGTCGATAGCCGTGGCGAAGTCACCCGCCGCCGCCTCCAGCATCCCGAGGCGCCCGCAGGCGCGGCCGCGGGTTGTCAGGGCATGCGCCACGAGGAACGGATCCTCGCATTGCTCGCTGAGGGTCAACACGATCTGGCAGTCGGCCAGCGCCCGCCGAGGTGCACCCAGCTCGAACTGGTGGAATGCCCGGCAAACCCGAATCCACATCAGCTGGAGAAGTTCGTCGCTCGCGGCGGCACTGCGCAGGGCATCGGTGCAATAGACGTCGGCTTGCCGCCAGTCACCCTCGGCAGCGGCCAGGAGCGCGAAGACGTGGTGGACGCTAGACCACGCGCGTGGCTCGCCGCACCGTTGGGCCGCGGTCCGTGCTCGATTCGCCGCCTTCCGCAGCCCAGCGAGGTCACCAGTCATCCGGTGAGCGCTCGCCGACAGCGCCAGCACCCGCGTCTCGTCGAGCGTGTCCTCGCGGTCCAGCCGGGCACGCATGGTCAACGCCTGAACCTCATTGAACTCGCCCTGGGCGAAAGCGATCAAACCGACCCGCCAGGACAGCGAGGGCTCTAACTCGTCTCGATCGTGACCAGCGCGGTGAAAGTGCTGCAGCGCCTGCGTCCACTGTCCCCGCACCTGCTGCGCCTGGCCCAGAACTCGTTGAATCCGCGGGTCGTCGAGATACTCGGCTGGCAGCTCCGCGGCCTGCAGCACGGCCTCGGGGTGGCCGCGCTCCACCATCGCGCCACCGTGATCGACCAGTAGAGACGCGCACGCGGCATAGTCGCCTGCTGCGAGCAGATGTCGCAGGGCTTCGGCCTGTGCCCCCCGCCCGACGCACTCGTTGGCCGCCGTCACATGCAGCGCTCTGCGCTCGCTTGAGGACGGCGCCGCCTCGTGCTCGAAGTAGTCACGCAACGGCCGTACGAGCGACCAGCCAGCGCCGTCACCCCCGCTACGCCGCACGAGTCCCTGGCGGCTCAGTTCGGCGAACGCGGTCGTCGGACCATTGAGCCCGCGCGCAATCTCCGTGGTGGATCCAACCTCACCGAAGATCGCCAACCTACCCAGCAGACGCTGAGCCCACTCGGGCGCGGCACCGATGACCTCCTCGGCCAGGTAGCCATGGAAACGCTCCCCGGGGTGAGACAGCCGTCCCACCCCGCTGAGGCGATGATCCGCTCCGATCCCCCGTAGCATCTCCACAACGCTGTGCACCGCTGTCGGCCAACCGCCAGTCTGCTCCCAGACTCGCCCGGGCAGGCCAGCCGGATCCCTTCCTACCGTCTTACGAAGAAGCGCCTCGACATCGGCGACGTCGAAGGCAAGGTCCGGCGCGTGGATCTCCGTGACAAGACCGCGTCCCCTCAGCCGCTGCAGGGAGAACGGAGGCTCATGTCGGGATACCAGCACGAGATGCAGCCTGTCCGGGGCTTGCCGGCACAAACCTTCGACGATCATCGCTGCGTCGCGGCCCGGCTGCAGTCCGTGCAGGTCATCGATGACCAGAACGAGGTCCGTGTTCAGGGTGCGGCGCAACCAGACGCAGATGGCCTCGACCGACGACCCTGTCTGCTCCGTGTTCAACGGCCGTGGGTCCCCGGGCACCGCCACGTGCTCCCACAGCACCGTAAACAGGCTGGCCAGAAGGCGGTCCGCATCCCCCTCGTGGTCCTCGTAACTCAGCCACGCGGTTGGGCGGCTGCGCGACCAGGCCGCCACCGCCGTGGTCTTGCCCCAGCCGGCTGCGCCAATCACCAGACAAATCCGGCGCTTCGCAGCACGGTTGAGGAGCTCGTCAACTGACGGGCGTTCGACTAGCGCGTCAGCCGGCGCGGGTGGGGTTAGCTCAACACAGCGAACCACCGCGGCGGCCCCTACCTTCCTTGCACGCTTCACATCTACGTGGTCAGGCCTGGTGTCGTAGCCGACCAGTCGCATCGGGTAGTCGATGTCACACACACCTCTGATTTGATCAAGTCATCCGATCAATCCTGCAAGTACACCCAGTCGGGTGATGACCGGAGCACTACCGGATGACAGTACCCCAGCCGGGCTGTTTGCACCCGTTGAGACGTTTCGGCTGTTTAAGTCTCTTTTTCGGGCTCGGACGCACCGGAAGTCGGCGGCTTCGGGGTACCGCTAGACCGATGGTCGGGGGCTGCTGGACCACCCTTTAGAGACAGGTCCCGTCCTGCCGCACACTCTCCGTAATATCCCGTCTGGGCCCGGTGCGACCCGCTGGAAACTGAACCCGCCGCGCCTGGCGGCATCCAGCAGCCGCTTCGCGCGCTTCGCGGCGGCCAGATCCGGACTCTCAACACGAACGACCGGCCGGTAGAGGTTTTCCATTGCGGCCGGGCCCGTACAGGCGATGATCCGGCGTGCCGACAGCCGCCGCAGGCAGTCGCCGGGCTACCCGGAACTGGTGGCGCAGCCCGTGGGGGCAGGTGACCAAAGCCGAAGTTCCGCCAGGGCGCGGTTCGTGGCTATGGTGCCGCGTTACCCTACGCTCACGAACAGCCACCCACTGTAACGGTAGTTGCGAAGAGGGAGAGTTCGTAGTACCACTGACTGCGTCGGCTGCTTCAGGCCTATTGCTGTGCTGCCGACTTTCGTGAGCGAGGGGACGCGTCCAGTGCCTTCCTGGGAAGCGAAGTTCCCGGGAAAGAGATAAAGGGGGATCGTATGAGGATCACGGAGATATTCATATTTGGCCGCTATCGCGGCAGGGGTGACCGCTACCACGGGGGTCATTACTACCGATACGGTTACGGACCTCCCTACGGGGGCTACAAGCGGCGGAGCCTCGACGATCGCGACACCCCCATAGCGAGGCTGAAGGGAAGTTCGACCTTCTAGCCCGGTAGGTCGCCGGGGGCGGCGAAGTCTGGTACCGGCGCCCAGCTCGGGGAGGAGTGGGGCGCCGGTCAGAACCACCTTTCCAGGATCAGCGCGAGGCCGTCCTGCGAGTTCGGCGCCGTGATCTCGTCGGCGGACTCGAGCACGGCGGGATGGGCATTGGCCATCGCCACCCCGTGCCCCGCCCATTGCAGCATCGGCAGGTCGTTGGGCATATCACCCACGGCCACGACCTCGGCCGGCGCGATCCCCAGCTCGCCGGCCAGCCGGGCCAGGCCGCTGCCTTTGGTGACGCCGGGCGCGGAGATCTCGATGAGGCCGTGGCCGGTGGAGAAGGTGACGTGCACCGGGGCCCCGAGTTGGGCACTGACGATCTCGCGGACCGCGGCGGCCATCACGTCGCTGCGCGCATCCGGCTGGCGGACCAGCAGCTTGGTCGCGGGTCGGCCGAGTAGCACGTCGCGCGGCGCGGGCACGGAATCCCCGCCGGGCCAGGGATGGGTGTAGCCCGGCTCGGCGAGGAACTCGTCGAAACCGTTGCGCAGGGCACTGCCGGCGGGCAGCTCAACGGCGAGCTTCGCGCCCGGTAGTGCGGTCGTCACCACGTTCGCCGCGTCCCGCAGCTGCAGCGGATCCAGGGTCGCCGCGTAGCTGACACAGTCGGTCGCGGCGTCGTAGAGCACCGCACCGTTGGCGCACACCGCATACCCGGCATGTCCGAGTTGCTCGACGATTGGCGGGATCCACCGCGGTGGGCGACCGGTGACCAGCACGAACGGAACGCCGGCAGCAAGCACCCGATGCACCGCGGCCCGGGTGCGCGCGGAGATCCGGTCAGTCGGGCCCAGCAAAGTACCGTCCACGTCCGATGCAACCAGCCGGGGCCTCTCCATACCCCGACCCTACGTTTCCCCGCGTGTCCGTCCCCCACACCCGGCATGTCCGGCTCCCGTGCCCCGCGTGTCCGGCTCCTGTGCCCGGTGTGTCCGGCTCCTGTGCCCGGTGTGTCAGCCGCTGATGCGCGTCAGCCAGCGGTGATCAATTCCAGGCCGCCCACCGCGGATCGCAGTGCCGCGGGAACCCGCACCGAACCGTCGGCTTGCTGGTGGTTCTCCAGGACGGCGACGATCCACCGGGTGGTGGCCAGCGTGCCGTTGAGAGTGGCCGCGACCTGAGGGCGCCCGTCGGCGTCGCGGTACCGGATGCCCAACCTGCGGGCCTGGAAGGTGGTGCAGTTCGAGGCGGAGGTCAGTTCGCGGTAGGCCCGCTGGGACGGCAGCCAGGCCTCGCAGTCGAACTTGCGCGCCGCCGAACTGCCCAGGTCCCCAGCCGCGACGTCAATCACCCGGTAGGGCACCTCGATCGCGGCGAGCATCTGCTCCTCCCAGGCCAGCAGCCGTTCATGCTCGGCGGCAGCGTCTTCGGGGCGGGTGTAGACGAACATCTCGACCTTGTCGAACTGGTGCACCCGGATGATGCCGCGGGTGTCCTTGCCATACGAACCGGCCTCACGGCGAAAGCAGGACGACCAGCCAGCGTAACGCAACGGTCCACCGGACAGGTCAACGATCTCCCCGGCGTGGTAGCCGGCCAGCGCCACCTCGGAGGTCCCCACCAGGTAGAGGTCGTCGTCGCGCAGCCGGTACACCTCAGCGGCATGCGCGCCGAGGAACCCGGTCCCGTCCATGATCTCCGGACGGACCAGCACCGGCGGGATCATCAGGGTGAAGCCGGACGCGACGGCCTGCGATGCGGCCAGCTGCAGCAGCCCGAGCTGAAGCTGCGCGCCCAGGCCGGTGAGGAAGTAGAACCGGGCCCCGGAGACCTTCGCGCCGCGCTCCATATCAAGCAGTCCAAGAGCGGTGCCCAGCTCCAGATGATCGCGCGGGTCGAAACCCAGCTCCGGCGGCTGCCCGACATGCTTAAGCACGACATAGTCGTCCTCCCCGCCGGCAGGGACCCCGTCGATGACCAGATTGGACACCGCGCGGTGCGCGGACTCGATCGCCTCCTCGGCGCCCGCCTGCTCGGCTTCGGCGAGTTTGACGTCAGCAGCAAGCTGTTTGGCATGCCCGAGCAGCTCGTCGCGCTCGGCACCGCGCGCCCGGCCGACCTGCTTGCCCAGCACCTTCTGCTCAGCGCGCAAGGAGTCGGCGGCGGCAACGGCCTTGCGGCGCCGCTCGTCGGCGGCGATCAGCGCGTCGACGGCAGCCTCGTCCTCCCTGCGGGCGCGCTGCGAGGCGCGCACCCGGTCGGGGTCCTCCCGCAGCACCTTGAGATCGATCACGGCCGGTCAGCCTAGCCCGGGCGACCCTGAGATCGCAGCCGCGGCCTCGAGCAGCAGCCACCCGGAGAGCCGCACGACGCCACTGTGACGATGACCCTGTGTGAGAAGCTATGTTCCCGCAGTAGCCATAACTGACGTAGCGGTCGAACGAAAGGCATACCATCACAAACACGAACATGAACGCACTACGCCGTTCGAGTGATCGACCCTGGCCCTTGTCACATCTGGCGATCCCTTGCGATTCATTCCTGTGACATGTTCAAGCACCGATAGTAGTTCTGGTGGGCCGGTGTTCGTGATGATGTGTGACCTCGGCCTGCGGCTCGATCTGGCAGGTGGGGCTACGCTGGCCTTCCCGGGTAGGGCTATCGGCGGCTCTCAGCAACCCTTTGGAGGCTCCGGTGACCACGACCGCCGTGATCTTGCTCGGGTTCCTCACCTGGGTCCTGGTGGCGATTCTGCTTGCGCTATTCCTGGCACGGGTAAATAGGCTGAACAGGCCGCGGGTGTCGGCGGTCGAGCTGTCCCCGGCCCCTCCGGTCGAAAAGCCGGTCGCTTATCCCACTGTCGAGGCGATGGCCCGGTTCCCGGCCGAGCCGACGCGGTTTGTCGGCCGTGCCGCGGTGATGGCTGCGGCCAGTACCGCGTTGGCCCCGGCCTCTGGGCGTACCGCGGTGGTGTTTCATGGGATGGCCGGTGCGGGCAAGACCACCTGCGCGGTGGAGCTCGCCTACCGCCACCAGCGCCGCTTCGTCGCGTTGGCGTTCTGGTCCGCGCCTACCGATCCGGACCAGTTCGGCGATGCGCTGCGCCTGCTGGCGATGGCGCTGGAGGCGCAGCTGGGGAATGACGGGTTCGCGATGGTCGACAAGATAGCCACCCTGGAGCGTCTGAAGAACTTCCTGCCCACCCTCACCGCCGTCTTCGCCGACGCGGGCCTGCTGCTGGTCCTGGACAATCTCGAAACCTTGCTCACGCCGGATGGCACGTGGCGCGATCTTCGCTGGGCGCCGCTGATCGGCGCGCTCACCGGCCATCAGGGGCCGTCGCGGGTGATCCTGACCAGCCGAATCGTGCCGGCTGGGTTGAATCCCGACTCGGTGTTGATCCGGCCGGTGCCCGCGCTGTCCCTGGACGAGTCCCTATGGCTGGTCCGGAGGCTGCCCAACCTGCGTGCATTGCTGCACACCGTGGCGCTGGGCCGCTATGTGCTCACTCTGGCTCAGGGCCATCCCACGCTGCTGGAGCTCGCCGACGCGGCCGCAGCCGACCTGCCCCGGCTGGCCTACCAGCTGGCTGAGGTCGAAGCAGCAGGGGACGGGGCGGCGCTGGCGGCGTTTCTCACCGAGGGCGACACCAGGCTGGACGCCGAGCAGTTGCTGCAGATCTTCACCGCGTGGACCGTCACCGTCGCCGCGACGCTGCCCACCCCGGCGCGGCTGCTGTTGCAAGCGCTATGCCGGCTCGAGGAGACCGACCGGTGCACGGCCGTCATCAGCGTGACCTGGACTGCCCTGTGGCGGCGCTTGGACCAGCCCGGTGAACCACCACCGCTGGCGTCGGGGATCGCTGCGCTGGTCAGCGCCGCACTGATCGCAACCGACCCGATCGATGATCCCGCCGATCCGGACGGAGTTGTGCTCTACCGGATCCACCCCGGCATCGTCGAGGCCATCCACTCAGCGACCCCGGAGCCGGTCACCGCCGCGGTCGACGCGCAACTCGCCGACTGGTGGACCCTCATCGGCGATTACGGGGTCGGGCAGCAACAAGCCGGCACGGACATGGTGCGGGCTAGCCTAGCCGCCGCCCGTTACCTGCTGCGTCAACATGACTGGAACGCCGCCAGTTGCCTGCTCGAACGCGCCTTGATCCGGGACAGCTACTCCCCGGTCACTTCGCTTGCTGTCATTCCCTTGCTGCGGCGCATCGCCGAGGCCACCGGCGCTCTCAAAGACCTTGTCGTGCTCGGCGCCGCTGTCCGGAGGGTGGATCCCGGTGAGGCCGAAACCCTGCTGCGCCGCGCCTACGACCAGGCCACGACCGACGGCGAATACGCCATCGCCTCCACCACCGCCGGTGAGTTGGTCACTCTGCTGCGTAACCAGGGCGAGCTTGACGAGGCTCTCACGCTGGCCGGCCAGAAGATCGAACACACCAGCCAAGCCGGGTTCGGATTCTGGACCCAACTCAGCGACCAAGGACGGCGGCTGCAGATACTCAGTCTGCTCGGCCACCATGAGCAGGTCCTCGTCGAATTGCCCGCGCTGCGGGCCCGGATAGCCGACCTGCCCGACCAGCGCGCCGACAACGACCGCGTGAACCCGTGGAACGCCAGGCAGGGCGTCCTCGACGTCGGCCGCTTGTCCGCAGTGGCTTTAAAGCGATGGGACGACGCGCTCGACCTCAACGCCGAGATCACCAGCACCCAGCGGCGACGCGACGCCAGCCCCCACGAGATCGCCCGCACCCGGTTCAACGACTACCTCCCACTGCTTCACCTTGGTCGGCTAGCCGACGTTGACCGCCTCCTCCGCGACTGCCAAGACGTCTTCGACACCATCGGTGACATCACGCAGCTCGCTGCGGTCCACGATGCTCGCGCCGACCTGGAAGACAAACGTGATCACCCGGTGGATGCAGTCGACCACCAACGCACCTCGCTGCGCCTCTGGTACATCCGCCCCGACCCGCGCGAGATCTCGGCGGCGCACCATCACCTCGCCAACTACCTGTCCCGCGCCTCTGGGAAGTCCGCCGAGCAACGCGCCCACCGCCTCATCGCGTCACTTCTCAATCACCTCACCGGCGACACGCCCGAACTCGCCAGGACGCTCGGGGTGCTGGCCAGCGAGCTCCGCAGCGATACCTGCGGCCCCGATGCACCGGCGCTTCCCGTGACGCAGCTGCTGCCGACGACTCTGGCCGAAGTCACCCGACTGGTCGACGCCAGTGACGGGGTCCGTTTCGGCGATCTCGTGGTCGCTCTATGCCCCGACCCCGCCACTGCCGAGCACGCCCTGGCCGACCTGTTGGCCACCGCCGCGATCTCTGCCGACTAGGCCGGCCTGGGCGAATCTGACAGCGCGGCAGCGGCCTCGAGCAGCATCCAACCCGACAGCTGCACCGACAGGTCACGCTCGGCCAGGCCCGGCCGGGGCGGCTGCGCCGGGACCGTCCACTGCGGACTGAACACCGGGCCACCGTCGGCGATGATCCGGTTGGTCCAGGCCGCCTCGGCGGAGTCCAGCACCAAGCGCGTCGCGGTCTGCCCGGACGGCAGCCGGTCGGCGGCCAGCGCGAGGTAGCGGGCCAGGATGCCGGCAAACAGCCCGCCGTCGCCGTCGCCGTGCCCGCGCAGCACGCCGCCGTCGGTGAGGTGCTCTGCGACCGCGCGCACCGTCCGGTCGGCCTGGTCGAACCAGCGCGGTTGGCCCGTGGCGGCGCCCAGCTCGAGGCAGGCTCCCAGCAGCACGCCCTGGCAATAGGTGTAGATAGGCCGCTCGATGGTGCGCACCGACCCGTCCGGATTCACCCGTGCCCCGTCGAAGACCAGGCCGGTGCCCGGGTCGATCAGGTGCTCCAGGACCCAGTCCGCCAAAGACCCGGCAATGCCCAGGTTGCCCCGCCGGGCGAAGAAGATCGCGGCCGGGCCGGTGGCCGGGACGTTGACGAAATCATCGCCGACCCGCCACCGCATACCCCCGCTCGGGCCCTTTCCCAGCCGCAACCGGTGCGTGATGGCCTCCTCGGCGCCGGGTCTGCGCACCCCGGCCAGCGTCGCACTGCGCTGCAACGCCAGGCCCATCCAGGCGATGTCGTCGTGGTAGTTGTTGACCCAGCTGGTGAGGTTGCGCACCCGCACGCCACGGACCAGCGCCGCGACGGTGTGCCGTCGCCGCCGGGTCGGGGCCCGCCGGTGGGCGTCGAGCACGCAGTCCAGCAGGTGCGCCTGCCACCAGTAATGCCAGCGCACGAAGATGGTGTCCGGTCGCTCGATCGGCCAGCCGATCCGTCCCAGCCGGGTGCCCGGCAACGCCCACAACGGGCGCAGGTGACGGATGTGCACCGCGCGCTCAGCAGCATCCGCCCTGGCCGCCCACACACTCACCAAGCACCTCCAAGGTCGGCATGCTGGCGGATCCAGGCATGCATGGCGATGCCCGCCGCGACGCCGGCATTGATCGACCGGGTGGAGCCGAACTGCGCGATCGAGACGGTCAACGCGGCCCCCGCGCGGGCCTCGGCCGTCAAACCCGGGCCCTCCTGCCCGAACAGCAGCAAGCAGCTCCTGGGCAGGCTCGCGGTCTCCAGCCGTCGCGCACCCGGAGCATTGTCCACGGCCACCACGGTGAGGCCTTCCGCGGCGGCGTGCGCGAGCAGCCCGGCGACGTCGTCATGGTGGCGCAGGTGCTGGTAACGGTCGGTGACCATGGCGCCCCGGCGGTTCCACCGGCGGCGGCCCACGATGTGCACCTCGGCCGCGGCGAACGCGTTCGCGGTGCGTACCACAGTGCCGATGTTGTGGTCGTGGCCGAAGTTCTCGATCGCGACGTGCAGGGGATGGCGTCGGCCGTCGATATCGGCGACCACGGCGTCGCGGCGCCAGTAGCGGTAGGCGTCGACGACGTTGCGACGATCGCCGTCGCGCAACAGGTCGGGGTCGTAGCGGGGGTCGTCGGGCCATGGGCCCGGATAGGGGCCGACGCCCACCGTGTGGCCCCACTCTGTGGGGCCTTGTGAGTGGCGATTCGGGCTATAGCTCGTATCGCCACTCACAAGAGCTCGCTCATATCTAGTACCGCGCGGTAGGGCAAGCCGGCTGCCTCGACCGCCTCGCGGGCTCCGGTATCGCGGTCCACCACGGTGGCGACCCCGACCACCTCGGCGCCGGCCTCACGCAGCGCCGCCACCGCGGTGAGCACCGAGGCGCCGGTGGTGGAGGTGTCCTCGACGGCGAGTACCGGGCGCCCCGCGACGTCGGGGCCCTCGATACGGCGCTGCATGCCATGTTCCTTGACCGACTTGCGCACCACAAACGCGTCGACGGGTGGGCCGGGCGCGTGCAGCACCGCGGCGGCCACCGGGTCGGCGCCCAGGGTCAAACCGCCCACCGCACGGTAGGACCAGTCGGATGTCAGCTCGCGGACCAGCCGCCCGATCAGCGGTGCGGCCTCGTGGTGCAGCGTCGCGCGGCGCAGATCCACGTAATAGTCGGCCTGCGCACCGGAGGACAGCGTGACGCGGCCGTGCACCACCGCAAGCTCCCGGACCAGCTCGGCGAGCCGGCTGCGGGCCTGGCTAATCGACAGTCCGGCGGTCATAATGCCGCCTCCGCGGGACCACATGCGTCGGCGGTCATAATGCCGCCTCCGCGGGACCACATGCGTCGGCGGTCACGTGGCGCCCCGTCCGGTACGGCCGGCGATCCGGCGGACCAAGCTGCGAGGCACTACATCCACCGACCAGCGCCCGGTACTGCAGGCCAGGCACCGAGAGGGTGCGCCCGCGCCGCAGGTCGGCCAAGCAGTCGCGGACGACGGCATCGGCATCCAGCCAGAACGCCGAGGGGCTGCCTGCCACGTCGATCCCGGCCCGGGCATGGAACTCGGTACGGACGAATCCCGGGCACAACGCGATCACCCGCACCCCGGTACCCTGCAAAGACTCGGCCAGACCCTCGGACAGCATCGTCACGTACGCCTTGCTCGCGCCATAGGTGGAGCCGCGGCCGGGCAGGAAGCCCACCACGCTGGACACGTTGATCACCGTTCCCCGGCCCCGGCGCACCATGCCCGGCACCGCGGCGTGGGTCAGCCGCAGCACGCTGGTCACGTTGACGTCCAACTGGGCCTGCAAGTCCGCGATGTCGGCGTCGACGAACCGCGTGGCAGTCCCGAAACCGGCGTTGTTCACCAGCAGGTCCACCGGATCTCCGGCGCGCAGCCGCTGCTCGACCCGCTCCCGCGCATCGGCGTCGGCCAGATCGGCCGGCAGCACCTCGGTGCGCACCCCGTGCCGCTGCGACAGCTCGGCGGCCAGCTGCTGCAGACGACCACGGTCGCGGGCAACAAGCACCAGGTCGTAACCCTCAGCGGCAAGCCTGCGCGCAAACGCAGCCCCGATCCCAGCAGTAGGCCCAGTAACCAACGCAGTACTCATCGGTCCGAGGCTAGCCTCGGACCGCCCGCGTTCTGGATGCAGACTGCTGTAATTCGAGGTCTGATGGCAGCAGTCTGCATCCAGAACGCGGCTAGGGGGACCGGCGGTAGGTGAGGTGACGGAGTAAGACTTCGGCTGGGCCTCGGTGACCGCGGCGGGCCATGGTATCGGCCAGGAGCACGGTTAGGGCCCAGGTCGCAGCGGCCAGGACTGCGGTGGCCGCCAGACTGAACCGATCACCGAGGCCACCGCCGTAGGAGGCCAAGACCGCGACGAACACCACGGACTGCAGCAGGTAGCAGGTCATCGATCGCTGCCCGCACGCTGCCAGCGCGGTCACCACCGGGCCGCGACGGTCCCGGTTCCGGACCCGGATCGCGATGAGCCCGGCGATCGCGGCGTAACCCAATCCGCCCGCGTAACCGGTCAGGGTGTCCGCCACGCCCGCGAGCGCGGTCGCCGCCACCGACCGATCCGGCCACCATCCAGCCGCCATCAGGGCCATCGGCAGACCACCGACGACGGCCAGCCCCACACCCAGCACCGCGACCCGGGTCAGCAGCCGCTGGTAGCGTTCGGGCTCGTCGAGTAGTCGCCGGCGCGCTGCCCACACCCCGAGCACCAGGGCTGGGACCAGGATGAACAGCAGCGTCAGGGTCAGCCCAACCCACTCCCCGACCCGCCACACCGCGGCGAGCAGCGGATCGGTGATGGTCATCGACGGCAGGAATGACTCCGAGCCCTCGGGCTGAGGCAGGCCCATCAGCGCACCGAACGCTGCGGTCGGCACCGCCCACAGCCCGACCATGACCAGCAGCTTCCGGTCGCTGGCCAGGATCAGCACCCCGGCCAGCAGGACCGCGAGCAAGCCATAGGCACCGATGATGTCTCCGGAGAACAGCAGCAGCGCATGCAGGAACCCGAAGAGGATCATCCAGGCACCCCGCCTGCGGACGAGCGCCCGGACCGTCACCTCGTCGACGCCCTTGCTGGTGTGCCGCCGCAACAACTGCACGATGCCGTAGCCGAACAAGAAAGCGAACATCGGGTACGCGCGTCCGTCCACAAAGGTCATCTGCAGTAGTACGACCACCCGATCGACGATCGACTCCGGGATCGGGTAGGCGCGGACGCCGACGGGATGCCCGTACAGGTAGATGTGCGCGTTCGCCAGCGCGATCAGTAGCAGCATCGCCCCACGGGCCAGGTCCGGCGCGAGCGACCGCTCCGACACCGCGATCGCGCCGATCGGCACTGCCATCACCTCGCGAGCGGATCGGAGCTGTTACCGGTACCAGAGTCGGACTCGGAGCCATCGAGCAGCTCGGCTGCGAAGCTGGCGCTCAGCGAAGGCGAAGCGGTCAGCGAAGGCGCGCCTGGTTGATGAGTGTGCGACCGAAGTCCCACGTCAGCCCACCCGTCCGGTGCGCGTCATCCATCACGTCGGTGAACGCGTCGAGGAACCACGCAACCTCGGCCTCGCCCACCGTCAGCGGCGGCAGCAGCTTGATTACCTCCAGGCGATCGTCGGCGACCTGGGTGAGGATACGGTGGCGCGCGAACACGGCCATGACCACCATCTGTGCGAATAGCCCTTGCCTGGCCGCCTGCAACATGGCCCAGTTGGCCCGCAGCCGCCACGAAAGTGGCCGGGCGAACTCCAGCCCGACCATCAGCCCACGGCCGCGCACCTCGGCAAGCAGGTCATAGCGTTCGATCATCGCGGCGAGTGCGTCACGCAGCAACCGCCCGGTCCGTTCGGCGTTCTCGACCAGAGCCTCATCCTCGATCACCGCAAGAGTGGCCAGTCCGGCGGCCATGGCCGCCGCGTTCGCGCCGAACGTCGAGTCATGCGCTAACAGTCGATCCATCGACGAATAGACCTTCCCGAAGATCCACCCTTTGGCGAGGGTGGCGCCGACGGGAATGAACCCACCGGAAAGCGCCTTCGCTACCGTGACGATGTCCGGGTCGAGACCTTCATGGTGGTAGCCGAAGAACCGACCGGTCCGACCGATCCCGGTCTGCACCTCGTCACAAATCAACAGCGCACCGCGCTCGTGCACCAGTTGCTGAGCCGCGGCCAGGAAACCCTCCGGCGGCACGTACACGCCCTTGCCCTGGATCGGCTCGACCACCAACGCCGCGACATCACCCCGCCGCAGCTCACCCTCCAGCGCGTCGAGATCACCGAAGGGAATGGCCGTATCAGGCAGCAGCGGGCCGAAGCCGCGGCGGAACTCTCGTACACCGTTGACCGACAGCGAACCAGCAGTGAGCCCGTGGAAAGCACGATCACAGTAAATAATGCGCGGCCGGCCGGTGGCACAGCGGGCGAACTTCAACGCCGCCTCCACCCCCTCGGTGCCACTGTTGCAGAAAAACACCCGATCCAGCCCCGGCGCATGGGCGAGTAACCGTTCGGCGAGCAGTCCAGGCAACAGCCCGCAGTCGAACTGCACAAGGTCGGCCAGCTCCGCATCGAGAACATCACGCAGCGCCTGGCGTACTACCGGATGGTTACGCCCGATCCCGGCCACCCCAAAACCGGCAAGGAAATCCAGATATCGGTTGCCGTCGCGATCATACAGGTAAGCGCCCTCGGCCCGCTCATACTCCTTGTCGAAACCGATCGCGTGCAGCACCCGCGGCAACTGAGGATTGAGATACTGGGCGTGCAACTCATAGCCTGACCCGCGCCGGGTGGATAGCAAGCTGGTCAAATCGAATTCCATATCCGCACACTCCTCGCTGCTGGCAACCCGGTCGAGTCGGCGCGCCGCATGGGACACCCCCGCGGGTGAAAATCGCGCTGCCCGGCCAGCTAGAGACGGCCGCTCGCCGCCGCAGACGTTATCCTGGGAAGCGGAAAACGGCTGAGAGAGGTCTTCTGCGGCCGCTCTCACTCTGCGGGCCCGTACGGAGGTGGCGGCGATGCTCTCAGCGCGAAGCCTGTTTCAGGAAATCCTCGACAACGACGAGTCGTTCCGGCTGTTCTGCTCCATCGCCGCCAGCGGCGAGGCCCAGGGCGGATGGGAAAACAGCCGGATCGCAGCACTGGTCCCCGAATCCCAGCGGGAGCTGACTCCCAAGATTGTCCGGCATGGCGCGGACGAGGACAAGCACGGCAGAATCTTCACTGCCCTGATGCGCAAGCGTGGACTCGACCCGACACCGGTTCCCGAGGACACCGACTACACGATGCTCCTGGAGAAGCAGGGTATCGGCCTCGCCCACGAGAAGCTGCGGGCGGACCAGCCACTGACGGATCGGGACATCGTCTGCTATCTGGCCCACAGCAGGGTCACCGAACAACGCGCCTCCGAGCAGATGCAGTTGCTCCACAAGCACTTCGCCGACCACCCGGACCTCGCCCGCGCCATAAAGATGATCTCCAATGACGAGGACAACCACCTGGCCTACTGCCACGAGGAGCTGCTCCGCCTGGCCGCCGAGGGGCACGGCCGAGCGATCCAGCGGATCCTCAAGGAAAGCGCGCGCGCCGAGATTCGGGTGTACCACGACGTCAGCCTCGCCGTGATGGCGCACATGGGCCGAATCCTGGGTTGGTCCAGGACGAAGGCGGGGGTGCTCGCGGCCGGTATCCGCGCGGTGTACGTCTACGAGCGGATCGCCGGCTGGCGCCGGATGGTCAGCCTCGCTGCCCTTCGGGGCGGAGGAGCTGCGCACCGGTACCGGTACCGCCGCAGGCTGCTTCGACCGGCCGTGGACGTGGGGTGGGTTCTTCCAGCGGACCGACCGGGTGCTGCACGCCTATACGCGGCACCCGGTGCGTCCGCTGCGGCGAGCCGCACTACGCCGCGCTGCGGAGTGGATCCTGGCCCGGCAAGAGGCCGACGGCTCGTGGGGGGGTATCCAGCCGCCGTGGGTATATTCCCTGATCGCCCTGCATCTGCTCGGCTACTCGCTTGATCACCCGGCGGTGCGGGCGGGGATCGCAGGCCTGGACGGTTTCACCATCCGCGAGCGCACCCCGGACGGTTGGGTCCGGCGGTTGGAGGCGTGCCAGTCGCCGGTCTGGGACAGCGCTCTGGCGCTGACCGCCCTGCTCGACGCGGGAGTCCCGGCTGACGACCCCGCGGTGATTCGGGCCACCGGATGGTTGCTCGGCGAGGAAATCCGGGTGCGCGGCGACTGGGCGGTCCGCCGGCCGTCGCTGCCTGCGAGTGGGTGGGCATTCGAGTTCCACAACGACACCTATCCCGACACCGACGACACCGCCGAGGTGGTGCTCGCGTTGCGGCGAGTCGCCCAGGGCCGAGTCGAACCGGCGGATCGCGGCGGTCTGCGCGGGGCGGTCGATCGCGGGGTGACCTGGCTGGTCGGTATGCAGTCGCGGGACGGCGGCTGGGGCGCGTTCGACGCCGACAACACCCGGACGCTGTGCGAGAAGCTGCCATTCTGCGATTTCGGCGCGGTCATCGACCCGCCGTCGGCGGATGTGACGGCGCACATCGTCGAGGTGCTCGCCGCCGAGGGCCTCGGCGATGGCGCCGCCTGCCGGCGAGGCGTGACGTGGCTGCTCGCCGCGCAGGAGACCGATGGGTCCTGGTTCGGACGGTGGGGCGCGAACTACGTGTACGGCACCGGCGCTGTGGTGCCCGCACTGGTCGCTGCCGGTGTGCCGGCCGATGCGACATGCGTGCGGCGGGCCGTGGGGTGGCTGGAGCGCCACCAGAACGCCGACGGCGGATGGGGCGAGAACCTGCGTTCCTACCAGGATCGTGGCTGGGCGGGCCGTGGCGAGTCGACAGCGTCGCAGACCGCCTGGGCGCTGCTGGCCCTGCTGGCGGCGGGCGAGCGGTCAGACACCGTCGATCGCGGGGTGCGGTGGCTGTGCGACACCCAGCGGTCGGACGGGTCGTGGGATGAACCGCAGTTCACCGGCACCGGGTTCCCGCGCGACTTCTACCTCAACTACCACCTCTACCGGCTGGTGTTCCCGATCTCCGCGCTGGGCCGCTACCTGGACGGTGCGCCGCAGTGAGCCGGCCGGTGCTGTGCACTCCGCTGCGCGTCGAACAGGCCGCGCTGCGCCGGGCCGGGCACGGCATGCGGGTGGTACGCACGGGGATGGGGCCGCGGCGCGCGGCGACCACTGCAGCGGCGCTGTCGCCCGGCACCGATCCGGTGCTGGTCGCCGGGGTCGGTGGCAGCCTGGCGCCGCAGGTCCGGCCGGGCGACGTGGTGGTCGCCAGTGAGGTCCGAGGCGGCAGTAGCAACGTGGATGTCCCGTCGGCACCGTTGCTGGCGGCCGCGCTGCGGCGGCTTGGTCTCACCGTCCACATCGGACCCATCAGCTCGGTCTCCCGGATCGCCCGGGCTCCCGCGATGAGCGGCGCGCTCGCGGTGGACATGGAGTCGGCCCAGCTCGCTGCACCGAACGTCCCGTTCGCCGTGGTCCGCGCCATCGTGGACTCGACCGATCACCCGCTGTGGCACGTCGGCACGCTGCGTCGGGGGTGGACCGCCTTGCGGGCGCTGCGGGCATGCGTGCCCGCGCTGCACTGGTGGGCGGCGGCGACGGGCCCGCGCAAGGTCCTGCTCGCCGGGCCGCGCTCGTTCTGCGCGGGTGTCGCCCGGGTGGACCTGCTGCTGGTGATCGGTTCAGCCAACTCGTCCAGCTCGCTGCCCATGGTTGAGGTCGCCGAGCGACAGGGTGTGCCGATGCACCTGGTCGACGACGTCAGTGAGATCGATCTTCGCTGGTTGGCGGGCACCACGCGGCTCGGCATCACCGCAGACGGCTGCGCGCCACCGCATCTCGTGGAGCAGATCGTGCACTGCCTGGGCGGCCTCGGCCCGGTCGAGGCGAGCCAATCGCGGCTGACCGACGAGGACGTCACCTTCGCATTGCCTCGAGAGGTGGTCTGACTGTGGCCATGCCATTGCGCCAATCCCTGCGGCTGGGTGGCTACCTGCTCACCCAGAAGCTGCGGCGCCGGGAGAAGTTCGCGCTGCTGGTCGAGCTCGAGCCGCTGTTCGTGTGCAACCTCAAGTGCGGGGGATGTGGCAAGATCCAGCAGCCGGCTGCGCTGCTCAAGCAGCGGATGCCGGTCGAGCAGGCGATCGCCGCCGTCGAGGAATGCGGTGCCCCGATGGTGTCGATCGCCGGTGGTGAACCGCTGATGCACCCGCAGATCGACGAGCTCACCCGGCAGCTGCTGGCCCGCAAGAAGATCGTCTTCTTGTGCACCAACGCGTTGCTGCTGCCTAAACACCTGCACAAGTTCCACCCGCACCGCGACTTCGCGTGGATGGTGCACATCGACGGGCTGCGGGAGCGCCACGACGCCTCGGTGTGCAAGGCGGGCGGCTTTGACGCCGCGGTCGGCGCGATCCGCCAAGCCCAGGACGCCGGTTTCCGGGTGATGACCAACACGACGTTCTTCAGCACTGACACCCCGCGCGACGTGATCGAGGTGCTCGACTACCTCAACGACGAGCTCGGCGTGGACAACATGCAGATCTCCCCGGCCTACGCCTACGGCAAGGCGCCGGATCAGGAGCACTGGCTGGGTGTGGAACAGACCCGCGTGCTGTTCGCGAAGGCATTCGGCGACGGGCGACGCAAGCGCTGGCGGCTCAACCACTCCCCGATCTTCCTCGACTTCCTGGAAGGCAAGCGGGAACTGGCCTGCACCGCGTGGGGCATCCCGTCCTACTCGCTGCTGGGCTGGCAGCGTCCCTGCTACCTGCTCGACGACAGCTACGCGGCGACCTACGCCGAGCTGATCGACGATACCGACTGGTCGGCGTTCGGCCGCGGTCGCGACCCGCGGTGTGCCAACTGCATGGCCCACTGTGGCTACGAGCCCACCGCGGTGATCGCGACGATGGGTTCGCTCACCGAGTCGCTGCGCGCCGCTGTGGGCGGGTGAGAAGTTATGGCAACATGCCCGCCTGACCGTTGCCCCGTGCCGTCGGGGTGTCCGCGAGCGTGGACGGATCGGAGCGGTCATCGACGTCATCGATGACCGCCTGGGTGCCGGAGTCGGTGTCGTCGGCGTCGAGCAGCTCGGCGATCTCGTCGAGGGCGCGCAGCAGCCGCTCCAGCCGGGTGGGCGTAGCGGTGGCCGGCGCCGCGGCCAGCACCCAGCTCTGCTCCAGCCAGACGACCGGAACGTCCTCTCCTACCGCGTTGCAGGCGAAGACCAGTTCGGGAGTGATCAGCGCTCGAGCCCGGGCCGGATCGGAGACGAAGGCGAGCCGCTCACCCACCGAGCTCACCATGACCAGGCCGGGGTCGTGCGGTAACGGCTGGTCTGGCTGCCACAGCTCCACCACCAGAGCGCCGGCGTGGAGTCGCCGTTGCACCGCGACCACCACGCTGGAGACCTGGCCGCCCTGCTCGTGGTCGAAAACCCGCACCCAACGACGACCAAGTGGGGTGAACAGGCTGCCGAACACCAGATCCCGGGCCATCCCCGCGCCACCCCGAGCGATCGCGCCGTGGCGCCAGCGATCGGCCAGCACCGGGTCGGACAGCACGAACCGCCACCCGCGCAGCGCCGCCCAGCGACGGCGTTCCCGCTGGTGGGCGGTACGGCGCCGGTGGTCGACGGCCAGCAGCGCCGTACCCACGACAGCGGCCAGCCCGGCACTCACGAACCACACCCACAGTGACACCGGACGAGCCTAGTCCCGCACCCCACCCGTTCCGATGAGCACACGCCGCCGTCCGGGCCCAGCCGGCCGGATCACCAGCGCGGCCGAATTACAGCAATCTGCATCCAGAACGCGGTAAAGGGGGTCCGAATTACCGCAATCTGCATCCAGAACGCGGTAAGGGGTCAGGCTCGGGTGACGGTGAGGGCTCCGGTGCCGCCGGCGGCGGTGTCGTCGAGGTCGACTACTACGGTGTCGCCGTCGGTGATGTCGCCGGCTAGGAGCTCGCGGGCGAGCTGGTCGCCGATTGACGACTGCACCAGGCGGCGCAACGGGCGCGCCCCGTAACGCGGGTCGAACCCGTTCATCGCCAGCCACTCCCGGGCGGCGTCGGTGACATCCAGCTCCAGCCGCCGGGCGGCCAGCCTGCGCGCCAGCTGCCCGATCTGGATGTCCACGATGGACGTCAGCTGTTCGGTGGACAGCGATCCGAACACCACCAGATCGTCCAGCCGGTTGAGGAACTCGGGCTTGAAGTGCCGGTGCACCACACCGAGTACGGCATCGGTGCGCTGCCGCTCGTCGAGGGTGGGATCGGCCAGTGCCGTTGAGCCCAGGTTGGAGGTGAGCACCAGGATGGTGTTGCGGAAGTCCACCGTGCGGCCCTGCCCGTCGGTCAACCGCCCGTCGTCGAGCACCTGCAGCAACACGTCGAAGACGTCCGAGTGGGCCTTCTCGACCTCGTCGAACAGCACCACGGTGTAGGGCCTGCGGCGGACCGCCTCGGTGAGCTGCCCGCCCTGGTCGTAGCCGACGTATCCGGGCGGGGCGCCGACCAGCCGGGCCACGCTGTGTTTTTCGCTGTACTCGCTCATGTCGATGCGCACCATGGCTCGCTCGTCGTCGAACAGGAACTCGGCCAGCGCCTTGGCCAGCTCGGTCTTGCCGACGCCGGTGGGCCCGAGGAACAGGAACGACCCGGTCGGGCGGTCCGGGTCGGCGACGCCGGCGCGGGCCCGGCGCACCGCGTCGGACACGGCGCGCACCGCTTCGGATTGGCCGACCACCCGGCGGCTCAGCGCCTCCTCCATCCGTAGCAGTTTGGCGGTCTCGCCCTCCAGCAACCGCCCGGCCGGGATCCCGGTCCACGCAGACACCACGTCGGCCACGTCATCCGGGCCGACGTCTTCCTTGAGCATCACCTGCGGGTCGCGCGCCGACGCGGTGGCCTCGTCGAGCTGCTTCTCCAGCGCGGGGATCTTGCCGTAGCGCAACTCGGCGGCCCGGCCCAGGTCACCGTCCCGCTCGGCACGCTCGGACTCGCCTCGCAGCTGCTCGAGCTGCTCCTTGAGCTCCCGGGCCGCCTCGATGACGCCCTTCTCGTTCTGCCAGCGGGTGGTCAGCCCGGCCAGCCGCTCCCGGCGGTCGGCCAGCTCGGCCCGCAGTGCGGCGAGCCGCTGGACCGAGGCCGGGTCGGACTCCTTGGCCAGCGCCATCTCCTCGATCTCCAGGCGGCGCACCGCGCGCTCCACCTCGTCGATCTCCACCGGCCTGGAATCGATCTCCATGCGTAGCCGCGAGGCCGCCTCGTCGACCAGGTCGATCGCCTTGTCCGGCAGGAACCGGGCGGTGATGTAGCGGTCGGACAGGGTCGCGGCGGCGACCAGCGCGGCGTCGGTGATCCGCACGCCGTGGTGCACCTCGTAGCGCTCCTTGAGCCCACGCAAGATGCCGATGGTGTCCTCTGTGGATGGTTCACCCACGAGCACCTGCTGGAACCGGCGCTCCAGCGCTGCGTCACGCTCGATGTGCTTGCGGTACTCGTCCAGGGTGGTCGCGCCGACCATCCTCAGTTCGCCGCGGGCCAGCATCGGTTTGATCATGTTGCCGGCGTCCATCGCGGATTCTCCGGTGGCACCGGCCCCGACGATAGTGTGCAGCTCATCGATAAACGTGATGATCTGGCCGGCCGAGTCGGTGATCTCCTTGAGCACCGCCTTGAGCCGCTCCTCGAACTCGCCGCGGTACTTCGCGCCGGCCACCATCGAGCCGAGGTCCAGCGCGACGACCCGCTTGTTACGCAGTGATTCGGGCACGTCACCGGCGACGATGCGCTGGGCGAGGCCCTCCACGATGGCGGTCTTGCCCACGCCGGGCTCGCCGATCAGCACCGGGTTGTTCTTGGTGCGCCGGGACAGCACCTGCACCACCCGGCGGATCTCGGCGTCGCGGCCGATCACCGGATCCAGCTCGCCGGAGCGGGCCCGGTCGGTGAGGTCCAGGCCGTACTTGGCCAGCGCCTGGTAGGTGCCCTCCGGATCCGGGCTCGACACCCTGGCCGAGCCTCTGACGGACTGGAAGGCTTCTCTGAGGGCGTCCGGGGTGGCGCCGTGCCTGCGCAGCAGCTGGCCGACCGCGCCCGCGTCGTCCGATAACCCGACGAGCAGGTGCTCGGTGGAGACATACGAGTCACCCATATCGGTCGCCAGGTTCTGGGCGTGACCCAGCGCCTTGGCCGCCGGCCGGTCGAGCTGCGGCGCGGCCACGGTGGAGCCGGTAGCAGACGGCAGGCGCTTGGTGATGGCGTCCAGCTCGGCGCGCACCGCTGAGGCGTCGGCGCCCACCGCCGCGAGCAGCGGCGCCGCGATACCGTCGGCCTGCGCCAGCAGCGCCCCGAGCAGGTGCGCCGCCGTCACATCGGGGTTGCCGGCCATCGACGCGGTCTGCACCGCCGAGGAGATGGCGGCCTGCGTCTTGGTGGTGGGGTTGAAAGAATCCATCCTCGAAGCGTCCCTCTCACACGTGCGTCCCGGCTCGTCTGAACTCTTCAACGAGAGGAAAGTTGAGCGTGTTCCGCTCAATCTGCGCGGTATTGACCGGGCGGCCAACCAAGTGCCACTATCTCAGGGTGGGGGCAAGTTTGTGGAGGTGATCGCACATGGCGAAGCGATGGATGCGCTGGCAGGACTGGGGCGCGGTCGTCCTGGGCGTTATCGCGGTGCTCTCGGTGTTGTGGGTGGCGACGTCAACGGCTGCGCTGTGGAGCCTGGTGGTGTTCGGCGTGCTCCTGGTGCTCAGCGGGCTGTGGTCGCTGGCCATGCCGGGCTCAGTGGCCAGCGAGTACGTGCACATCGGGCTGGGCGTGCTGCTGTTCATCAGCCCGTGGGTGTTGGGCTACGCCTACCTCAACGAGGCCGCGTGGACATCCTGGGTGATCGGCGTGCTCGCCGTGGCGGTAGGTGCCGCCGCCGTCCCGGTGGCGACCACCACGCACCGTGGTATGGCAGGTCAGCACTGAGCGCCGGGAACCGGCTGCCCCCGGCCGCAGCGGCCGGGGGCTGACCGAGCATGCCGAGCACCGAGGACGCCTCCGCGCGCGAGCGGATTCTCACGGCCGCCCAGGATCTGTTCGCGCAGCGGGGGTTCGACGCCACCCCGACGTCGCAGATCGCCGAGCGCGCCGCGGTCCCTAAGGGACTGGTGCATTACTACTTCCGGCGCAAGCCCGACCTGCTGGTGGCGCTCGTCGACCGGTTGCCCCGGGAGCACATCGACCGCACCCACGTCGTCGTGCGCGGGGACGTCGCCGGCAGCCTGCGTCGTCTGGTGGCCGCCCTCGACGCGTGGCTGGACGCCTCACCCCTGCTGTCGCACCTGCTCTGGCGGGAAGCCGACACCCACGACGCGGTGCGCGACGCACTGGTCGCCCGGTTCCGCTGGATGGTCGACGAGATCGGCGCGGTGATGCGGGCCGCGCTGCCCGCTTCGCGTCGCGGGGCCGATGTCCGCAGCGCGGCGGAGCTGCTGGCGCTGGCGGTCAGTTACCGGCACTCCACGGCGCGGCACGCCGGGCAGGGACCCGAGCTGCAGCCGCTGGTGGCGATGCACCGCGAGCTCGACTTCCTCGCCGAGGCCCTCATGCTCGGCGCGGGCGAGGCTCGCTGAGCGCTGCTACGTGCTCCGCGGCGCCCGGGCGGCAATTCGGGTGACATGTCGGTCCGGTATCAGCGTGTCATCGCCGGATCGACGGATTAGGCCGAGACCGTGCCATACTGCTGCCCCAGCAACAGACGTCAGACGATCTATCAACCCGCAGTGACACACGATCACTCAAAGGAGCGATCAGTGAGGGACCCGGCCGAATGAGCGGTTAAGGTTCCGGGGCCCTCGGGAAGTTCGCCTAGCCCGCGGCGGGTCCGCCTGCCATCCACCTGGAGAAGACGCTCCCGGACCATGACAGCCGATGCCGTACAGGGCCCAGTCCCCCTATCCAGTCACAAGCCCTACGGCACGGGCGCCGGCGCGACCATGGTCCGGCTGATCCGCGAAAGCTACGAGGTAATCCAGCCGCGGGCCGAGGAGGTCGTCCGCTTCTTCTACGCGACGCTGTTCGCGATCGCTCCGGCCACTCGCGAGCTGTTCGCCGCCAACATGGAGGTGCAGCACGGCCGGTTCCTGAAGGCCCTGACGTACGTCGTGCAGAAGGCCGATCAGCCCGACGAGCTGTTGCCCTTCCTGCGTCAGCTGGGCCGCGACCACCGCAAGTTCGGGGTACAGAGCCAACACTACGACCTGATGGGGACCGCACTGGTCACCGCGCTGAAGCAGTACGCCGGTCAGGCCTGGACGCCGCAGGTGGAAAAGGCGTGGAGCGACGCATACAACCTGATCGCCAAGACGATGCTGGAGGCCGCCGCCGAAGACCGCGAACCCGCGTGGTGGACCGCGCAGGTCATCGAACACCAGCGGCTGACCTGGGACCTGGCCGTGGTCCGGGTCAGGCCCGACCGGCCGGTGCCCTACCGGGCCGGGCAGTACGTCAGCGTGGAGGTACCTCAGCGGCCGCGACTGTGGCGCTTCCTGTCTCCGGCGAACACTCCGCGGCCCGACGGTGCGATCGAGTTCCACATCCGGGCGGTGGCGGGCGGCTGGGTCAGCAGATCGATCGTCGGCCATACCCAGATCGGCGATACCTGGCGGATCGGCTCGCCGATGGGGCGCATGACAGTCGATCGGCACTCCGGCCGGGATGTCGTGATGGTCGCCGGTGGCACCGGAACTGCCCCCATGCGCGCCATCCTCGAGGAGCTGACCAGGTGGGGCAGCAATCCGCACGTGACGTTGTTCGCAGGCGGCCGGACCCGCGCCGACCTCCATGACCTCGACACGCTCACCGCTATGACCGCCACGAATCCCTGGCTGACGGTGGTCCCGGTGCTCGAGTCGCACCCGAGGGTGGCCGGGATCGAGCACGGGACGCTCGCCGATGTGGTCCCCCGCTTCGGCACCTGGGCGGACCGGGACGTGCTGGTCTGCGGCTCCCCGGCGATGATCAGAGCCACCGTGTCCCGGATGCTTGTCGCCGGCACCCCGCTGGACCGGATCACCTACGACCCGTTCACCCTCGACTAGTTGGTCGCCCTTCAAGGACGGCCAACCCCCGTGTTGATCACCTCAAACAGCTACCAACAGGGCAGCGGTCTCCCGCGTGGGTCCGGCTATTACACGCCTCCGTCGGTGACGGACCGCACAGGCGGCCGCCGGTCGTCGCGCAGCCGGGCGAGCACCCCCGGCACCTGCTCCGCCCATGTGACGCGGAGCACCGAGAAGATGAACAGGTCGCCGTAGCGCCCGTCCCAGAACGCATGCTCGCGCAGCCGTCCCTCCTCCGTGAAGAACCGGTCGAGCCCGCTGCGGAAGGCGCCGTAGCTCGTCTCGGAGACCTCCATGTAGACCTTGCGGAACGGCCAGGTGCGGAAGGCATAGTCGAACCCGAGCAGCACGCCCTCCGCGATCAGGCCGGTGCCCTGGGCGGACGGTGTGCCGATTGCGGACAGGTAGGCCCAGCCGTCCCGGAAGTTCGGTGTGGTCAGCGCCACGAGCCCGAGCGCGCGCCCGGTGCTCACTCCCTCGACGATGAATTGCGCGAGCACGTCCTTCCACAGTGAGGCGACGATCTGGTCGGGGCTCGGCGTTGCCCCGCCGAAACGCACCCGGCCGCCGGCGTCCGGTGCGCTCATGAGTTCGTAGAGGAACGCGCTGTCGGCGTCGGCGAGGGGCCGCAACCGGACCCGGCTGGTGCCGGTAAACGGGTTGGCGGGGCGGCCGGGCGGCCGGGCGGTCACGGCGTCAGACAAGAGTCAGCCCTCCCAGCAAGACGATCACCGTGGCCGGTGTGGCGGCGAAGCCTGCCGTTGCCGGCGAGGCAGCTCCCAGCCGGGCGGCGGCGAGTCGTAGCAGCAGCGGCGCCGCGCGTGCCGCGCCGAATCCGGCGCCCATCAGCAGCGCGATGCCCAGCGGCGGCCGGCTCACCAGCACGGTCAGCAGCAGCACGTACGGCGCCGCCGATGGGACGTAGGTTCGCACTCCCGTTGCCAGCTCGAACCCGAACCGGTACCCCCCGCGCACCAGGTTCGCGCCGAACACCTCGGCCGGGATCTGGCGCAGCGCCTCCGGAAGCCGCAGCACCCCCCGCAGCGGGCCGTGCTTGGCCGCCCACAGTAGGGCCCCGCCCGCGCCGAGCAACGCGAGCCGGGCGCCGTCCGGCAGCGGTTCGGTGAACCCGCTCAGCACCCAGGCCACCAGCGCGGTCAGCACCGCGCCACAGATCGTCCCCGCCAGGTAGGCGGCGACCACACGCGCGTCGAGCAGCGATCGGCGTCGCTCCGGGGGCAGCAGCACGGCTGCGCTGTTGAGGCTTCAAACCGACCCTGACAGCGACATCCCGGCGACCAGCCCGATGCCCGTCGCGATCATCGCGAGCGGCAGTGCCGGCAATTCGCTCAGCACGTCGTCAGCTGCCCGTCGCACGAGACGATGCCCTGGCAGATGGTCGGGTCCCAGGAGGCGCTGTCCGGGTACTTCTTCCAGCCGTCATGGCACCGGAACACCGACGACTGCGCGCAGTTGCCGCACTGGCCCTCGATCGTCCACTTCCAGGCGTCGCGGCCGGCGCACACGTCCGGTTCGCGGTCGATGTACTGGATGCTGCCGCGGCTGCCGACGAAGTGCCAGTTGTACGAGGGGTTGTTCGTCGGGTCCGCCGCCTGCTCCGGGCAGGTGGCGCAGTAGTAGGGGTCCATGTGGTGGGGGGCGAAGCCGAAGCAGGCCTCGTTGCACGTCGCGCCGTAATCGTACCCACCGCAGTCGAAATACATCGTGTAGGACGGCCCAGCCGCCTGCAGCGATGCGAGCTGGCCCGCGCTCGGGAACAGCTGTCTCTGCACGGTGGTCGCCAGCTCGAGTGCCTTCGCGATGCCGACCGAGGTCAGCAGCCCGCTCGCGGGGTGGGTGGGCATGCTGTATGCGTCGGCGACGGCCGGGTTGGCACTGTGCCGGCGGCCAAGCCGTCCGGCGTCTTCAATGGTCGGGATCTCGTCGATGGAGGTGCTCACGGCTGTCTCACTCCTGTCGCAGGGATGCGGGTACGGCTGGCCGCACCCGGTCGGCGAGGGTGTTCAGGCTGGTCACGGGCCCGGCCCAGACGATGTGGCCGTCGTCGTCGGAGACGAGGCCGAACGGGGTGACCCGGACGCCCAGTGCCGCGGCCACCCGAGGGCCGTCCGGTAGCGCCGGGACCGGCAGGTCGCCACCGGGCGTGCCATCGGCCCAGGCGAGAACGGTCGGGATGGACCAGGACGGATCGGCGAGATCGGTGAGCAGCCGCCGGCAGCCGGGGCAGCCCGTGGAGAGCACCAGCAGCACACGCGGTACCGGGGACTCACCGACAAGGTCGGTCAGCGACCGCCCGACCAGGCCGGCATAGGGGGGCGCGCGCAGGCCGGTGGTGGCGGGCCCGCCGGCGTGCGGCGCCCGGTCTGCCTGTTCGAGCCGGCGTAGCCGGGCGTGCAGGTGCGCCACCACGAGCACGAGCAGCACGACCGCGACCCAGGTGACGACGAGCGCGGCGAAGGCGGCACCCGCCTGCGATCCTGGTCCGAGCACTGTCACGCACCTCCCTCGGCCGCAGGATTGGGCACCGACGCCGGAACGAGGACGACGAGGAGCGCGAGCGTCACCCCCCAGAGCAGCGGGAACGCGGTACCGGGTCCTCTCGGGCCGGCCGCGATCGCCCCCAGTGCGAGGATCGCGACGACCGCCAGCATGCCGGCGGGCAGCAGCGACGCGGGGGCCAGCGGCGCGGGCAGCGGTGTGCAGCCG
>JBOHGH010000005.1:0-79550 GCA_050699975.1 Pseudonocardiaceae bacterium
CCAACCACCGCCAACGAGCGGTACCAACACGGACCCAGCAGGGCACCGTCACACCGCCCGACCGGAGCCCCCCGAGACCAGCCCAAACCACGACATGCCTCGTCGGGCTGGGGTGAAACCCCGGTAGGGTTCGACTTACTCATCGCCTTTGAGAAGCGCTGCTCCAACTACCACTTCACTGCCGCAGGACAGCCCCTCCTCGCCACCCTCGTTTACGTGCCCGAACTAGAGGAAACATTCCTTGAGATCGAAACGATAGTGGACTCGGAAACCAAGGTCGAACCAGCGCTGGGGGTCATGCGCCAAGTGCTGGGCGAGCTTGAGATCGACCGGAATGACGAGACCATCGAGACATACACCGAAGCCGTGTCAGCTCGCAGGAGCAAACCGTAACGGTCATCAACATCCTCGTGGATTACACGCAGCGCGTCACCGAGTACGAGATCGTCGGCATCTGCGAAAAACTCACTAAGCCCCGGCCGTCGTATGGTCCAAGATCCACCTCACCAACGTCGAAACCCGCGATCGGGCTCAAGAAGCGCTCAGCCCTCGGCGGGCAAAGGGCCGGATTTGAGAACCTCGTCGGGTCGAAGTACCAGGCCGAGGTGGGCGAGGCGACGGCGCAGCTTGTGATCAACCGTGACCAGCGGCTCGCTGAGCCGTTCGGCCAGTGCCACGTACAGCATGTCGTAGATCGGATGGTTGTCGTAGCGACGAGCCAGCTCCCAAGCCCGATCGCGGTCGCGTCCATCGTCGTGCAGCGTCACCGGAAGCGAGGCGACCAAACCGGCTGCGTCATCGGCGGCCTGGCCATCCCACCGCTGCCTGCGCACTCCGGTGAGCAGCGCGTTCATCACCTCCAGCGGGAGCATCGCCGGGGCATGCAGCTTCTCACCGGTCTGCCCCCAACAGTCGAAGAGCTGCTGGACGGTCGCCGCGGTGTCCGCGTCGGGTGCGATGAACTCGACGATGACGGACGCGTCAACGATCGCCACGGCCAGATCGCTGCACTCGGTCCTCGATGACCAGTTGCCCAGCGCCCCCGCACGGTGGCACATCGTTGCCTGCGCGCCACGCCTTCACCTCGGCCACCCACTCACCAAGCCTGAGCTCGGGCTCGCGGGGTGCAGGCACACTGGCGGCTATCGCGTCCAGGTCGCTTTCCCGTACCTGATAGCTCTGGCCGAGTTTGCGGGCAGGCAGCTTGCCTGCCCAGATCCACCGGCGGATCGTCTCCTCCGCGCGGTTCACCCGCCGCGCGGCTTCCCGCACGGTGAGTTCCCGCCCGTGAGATGTAGTAGACATGGCAGCATTTTACTACAACAGAGATGCTGAATGTAGTAGAGCTAGGTGGCTGGATCTCGCTCCAGCACGGTTACCCTGGAGGTGCCTTGTCCGAGCGTGCACCACGGAGAACGGGGTCGATGCGTGACCAAGTCGCCGTTTGACGACTGGGGCCACTGGCGTCAGCAGGTCAACCCCGCGGACTACGACGAGCGCTGGCGGCGCATCGAGGCGACAGGCGCGAACCCCCATGGCGAAGCGGATTTCGTGTTTTCCTACGGTCCGCGCTCCGTCCTGGATGGAGGGTGTGGGACCGGCCGGGTGGCCATCGAGCTGGCTCGCCGCGGTCTCGACGTCGTCGGTACCGATCTTGATGCAGACATGATCGGTTTGGCGCGCGCCAAGGCGCCCGAGTTGACCTGGGTGCACGCTGACCTCAGCGAGCTCGATCTGCCAACCCGGTTCGACGCCGTCGTGCTTGCCGGCAACGTCATTCCGTACGTTGCGGGCGACCGCCGCCACGCAGCGGTTGTTGCGTGTTCGCGGCATCTGGCGCCGGGCGGGCGGCTTATCGCCGGGTTTCAGCTGCAGGACGGCTGGCCGACAATGGCGGACTACGACCAGTGGTGCGACAGCGCCGGCCTTGCCCTCGAAGCCCGCTACGCCACGTGGGATCGACATCCATTCACCAACGCCGACTCCTACGCCGTGTCAGTGCACCGCAGCCAGGTTTCAGGCTGAGAGCAGTCGCAGTAGCTGGTCTCGGTCCGGCCCCGGGATTCGCATCCTGGTGCCCTCCCCCAGCTCACCGATCTTGTCCTTGATGCCAGGCCGTTCGAGCACTTCCTGGGGCAGCGTCAGACACAGCACGGTCTCGATCAGCCCGCGGAAGACGTCCGCGTCGTAGCCGGCGGCGGTCATGAATCGGTCCATCATCGAGTCCGGCCGCGGTGGTTCGAGGCCGTTTCGCAGGGCGTCCATCTCGGCGATCCGGGCGCGGTCAGCGGCGATCTGGTTCCGGTAGTAGGGCGCGACGAACTGCTCGGTGCGCTCGTCCCAGACCCGCGCGAGCGCCGCGGGATCGTCGAGGTGGGCACGGACGACCTTGCGCAGCAGTTGCGCGTGGATGAGCCCGACGCTGAGCCCCCGGCCCGCAGACGGGTTGGTACAGGCCCACGAATCGCCGACGGCAGCGAACCCGGTGACGACCGGTCGACCGTCAACGACGAACCGGCGGTAGCGGTCGAGGATGCCGGCCATGGCCAGCACGTCGGTGATCGGTTTGCCGTCGAGCCAGTGCGCCTGCATCGGGCAGGCCTGGACGACCCGAGTGAAACAACCGGGCTCGCGCAGCGCCTTGAGCGGCGCGTCACCAGTCGGCCCGAACAGCGTCACCGACCAGGTGTCGTTGTCGCCGTCGAGGGTGAGCAACGAGAAGCTGCCCATCGGCACCAGCGCACGGCCGATTCGTCGGGGCCGAGTCGCCCCGGTGAAGTACCGGGTGTAGTAGACGAAGCCGCTGTCCTCTGACTCGACGTGGGGCTCCCGCCCACCCAACTGGGTCAACCAGCCCACCGCGGGTGTGCGCCGGCCCATGGCGTCGACCACGAGATCGGCCTGGATCTGTTCCCCGGCCACGGTGTGCACCCCGGTGACGTGTGGCGTGCCTGGGATCGCGGGCCGGCCGGCCAGCAGCCCGGCGACCCGCACTCCCCGCCGCACCAACACCCCCGGCTGGTCCTCCGCGACGGCCGCGACCACGGATTCGATCACCGGGCGCCGCCCGGTCACGAACCGCAGCAGGTCGTCGTTCGGACGCGGCGATCGGTCGGCGAGGGTCGGGGGGAGGGAGTCCAGGTAATCCACCCATACGCATCCGGCCGCCAGCAGCCGCTCGGTCAACCCCGGTATCTCCTCATCACAGATCTGCCGGAACCGCGCGAACAGGTTGTGCGGCTGGTGGAACTGGGCGACGCCCTTGCGATTCCACGACGTCCAAGCCTCCACCGCCGCCGGGGCGCCATCCGGATCGGCCTCCAAGACGGTGACCTCGTGCCCATCCTGCGCCAGCATGATCGCCACGGACAGCCCGATGACGCTGCCCCCGCAGACAACGATCTTACCCACCCGTCTCACCCCTAGTAACGCGAGAGTCGCAGCACCCTCAAAAGGATGTCACTCAGAAGAGGGCATTGTCGTCACCTGGGTGGCCGCATACTCGACCAGTAGCCTATCGATCGCCCCGTCACCGGTGGGTGGCGAGTGCTGCGTCGGTGCGCTGGCCGCGAGCAGTGTCTCGATCGTCCCCGGATAGTCGCCGTCCTCGGCCCGGTTGTTCTGCAACCCCCACATGGCGCAGTCCAACGGCGTGGGGCCCTCGTCGTCGAATGCGCAGTCGTGCAGATCCGAGCCACGCTCGATCAGCAGCCGCACCGTCTCGGTACGCCCGTGCATAGCGGCCTGATCGAGCGGCGTGAAGTTGCTCCAGCCGCGGGTGTCGACGGGCATGCCGCTGTCGAGTAACGCCTGCACGACAGCGGTTCGCCCGAGCAGCGCGAGCTGGCCGAGGATCCAGCCGAAATCCTCGGTCCGCGGATTACCGAGCGACGGCGGCGGCGCGTGGGGCAGTCGCACCGATTCGCCGCGCGCAACGGCCAGCACCGCGGTGTCGACCGGATCGAGGTCCGCGGTCGCGCCGCACGAGGCGAGCAGCTGGTAGGCGGCGAGATGGCCACAGCGTGCGGCCAGCGCGAGCGGTCGGCGGCCGACGTCCCAGCGATCCCACGGCAGGTTCAGGTCGGCGCCGGCGTCGAGCAGCATCGTGATGATCGTTTAAGCCGCGGCCGCGGCTGATCGCGTGGTGCAGGCAGCGGTGGGCGTTGACGTCGACGCCACGATCGAGGAACCACTACAGGCCGGCGGTGTCCTCGATGTCGAGCTTGTGGTTGACCATGCCCTCGAAGCTGGGCTCGTGGAGCGCGTCGAGGAACGCGGTGTTCGACTGCTCGCAGGCGTGGTAGAACGCGTCGTCGTCCATCGTTGCGCCGCGCTCGAGAAGCAACCGGATGAGGGCAGCGCCCCCAGGTCGGCGAGCACGAGCGCGCGCTCGATGCCTTCCAGCCCGCTGGCCTGTACGTGATGGACGAGCTTGGGCTAGCTGGCGAAGCCGTAGTCGCGGGCGAGTGAGTGCTGCGCCTGGCTCAAGTGATGGGCGCTCGGGTAGATCGGGCACGGCGAACCTCCGTCTGCCCGGGTCCGCGTCCGCGGGCTGAGGTCCGTCGGTTGACTCGAGGTCCTGCTGCCGGTGGGATGATCCCTTCCCCGCGGACCGGGTGCGTCCGGCGACGCGCCACGATGGTAGCGAAGGGCCGCCATGGTGCCCGACTCGCTGCCCCGCCCCATGGCGGGCGGTATTCGCTGAGGCGGTTACGCCGCCGCGCCGACCGTATCGCCCGCCACTGGCCTTCATTAATCATGCGTTCTGGATGCAGAATGCACCTATCGAGGGGTCGATTACCACAGTCTGCATCCAGACTGCAGGAGGAGTCGATTCAAGCGAGACTTCACGTAGTCATGCACTGCGGAGCACCGCGTCTGCGCCGGCGAGCTGGGCTAGCCGGTCGACCACCCCTGGATGCACGCCCAATGGCGCAGCCACCACGTCGGCGCCGGCCTCGGCGAGTCTGCGGTGGAACAGGCCCGGGGCCAGCAGCCACGAGGCGACCGCGACCCGGGGTTCCCCGGCCGCCCGCAGGCCTGCGACCAGCGGCGCCACCCGAGGGGATCCGGTGGCGACGAACCCCACCCGAACCCGGGCACCCACCTCGCCGGACAACTGACCCGCCGCGGCCCGCACATCAGCTACCGCATGGGGATCAGACGAGCCCGCGGCTGCCAGCACCACCGCGTCGCCGCGTCGCCAGCCTGCCGCGCGCAACCGGTCCTCCATCGCGCGCACCAGCATCGGGTGCGGCCCGAGGGCAGCGGTGATGGTGACATCCCTGCGGCCGGTGGCGGCCACCTCCCGCGGCACGTCGGTCCGTACGTGATAACCGCAGGTCAGAAAGGCCGGGAGGACAGTGACCGGACCGGGAGCGCCAGCGACCACCTCGCGCACCGTCGGGCCGAGCACGTCAACGAAGGCGAGCAGCACCGACCTGCCGGGCAGCCGAGCCCGCAGTGCACCCACCAGCTGGCGCGCCACCACGACGCCAGCGGGATCCCGGGTCCCGTGCGCAGCCACGACAACGGTGTGCGCTGTGCACCCGTGAGTGGCGATGCGAGTCATGGCTTCCATTGCCACTCACAGGGCGAAGCCTTCACTGGCAGTCCCCCGGTTCGAGAGCCAGCCGGTAACCCCGCTTGACCACGGTCTGCACCAACCGTGGCGCGCCCAATGCGGCACGCAGGCGAGCCACCGCAGTCTCCACAGCATGC
Organism: Pseudonocardiaceae bacterium; assembly: GCA_050699975.1. Lineage (GTDB taxonomy): Bacteria > Actinomycetota > Actinomycetes > Mycobacteriales > Pseudonocardiaceae. Next base: position 5,722 of record JBOHGH010000005.1, read on the forward strand.
TCGTCGTCACCGGCTGCCGGCATCACGGAGAGCAGATCGGCGCGCGGTACCACCCGCCCGGGACGGGTCGCCAGCAGCCTTAGCAGGGCCATCGGGGTCGGCGGCACGGCACACAGCTGGCCATCGACCACCGCGGCCTGCCCGCGTAGCTCCAGCATGTGACCGGCAACCGGCCAGCGCGGCGCCCTGGCCGGCAGCGTCTCCGACAGCGTGCGCACCAGCGCGCCGATCCGGGAGCGCTCCGGTTGCACAGTGGGCACGTCTCGGGCCACCAGCGGGCCTGCGGTGACCGGCCCGACGCAGGCAGCGAGCACGTCCCGGCGCAACCGTTGCAGCAACGGCTCCAGCACACCAAGCTCGTCGGCCCGGCTGAGCATGCTGGCCGCGGCAGGCGCGCTGGTGAAGCTGACCGCATCGGCACCACCGTCCAGAACCGTCCCGAGCAGCCGGTCCAGCGGGCCGAGGTCATCGGGTGGCACCCACCGGTAGACGGGCAGCTGCACCACGTGCGCACCCGCGCAGCCCAGCGCGTCGACGAAGTCCGGCAGCGGCTCGCCGTGCAGCTGCACAGCTACCCGCACCCCCTCCAGGTCACCGGCCAGCAGGTGCTCCAGCACCTCGGCTGAGGACTCCGAGGGGGGCGACCAGGCGTCGGTCAGGCCCGCCGCACGGACCGCGCCGCGAGCCTTGGGACCTCGGGCCAGCAGGGTCGCCCGGCGCAGTGCCACGACCAGCGCCTCGCCCAGCCCCCACCCGTCGGCGGCCTCCACCCACCCGCGGAACCCGATGCCGGTGGTGACCACGACGACGTCAGGCGGGTGGCTGATCAGCTGCTCGGTGGCTGCGTGCAGTTCGGCGTCATCAGCCACCGGCACGATCCGGATCGCCGGGGCATGCAGCACCTCGGCGCCCCTGCGCTCCAGCAAAGCGCCCAGCTCTGCGGCGCGCCGTGCGGCGGTGACACCGATGGTGAATCCCGCCAGGGGTAGCGGCTCCGGTCGCGGCCCCAGCGACGGCGCGGTCATCGTGGCCCGACCTCGACGATCCCGTCGACCACCCGAACCGGATACGTCGGTACCGAGACGTTCGGGTCGTCCAGACATACCCCGGTGGCCAGCTCGAAAACCTGCTTGTAGATCGGCGAGGCCACCGTCGCCCGTCCCCCGCGATCCCCGACGATCCCCCGGGAGAGCACCGAGGCGCGGCTGAACGGGTCCACGTTGGATATTGCGAACAACGCGCCGTCGTGGGTGCGGAACACGGCTACCGCAACGCCGTCGACCAGCGCTGCCACCCCCCGTTCCGGGATGATGTCGTCGTATCGGCACACCGTGGTCCAGTGCGCCCGCACCTGCGCGGTCATCTCGCCGCCTCCGCGGGAAGAAGTACGTCGGCGGTCACTTCGCCGCCTCCGCGGTCATCGGACCACCGCCAGCTTCGGGCCAGCGATCAGCACCGGTTGGCCGGGCCGGCGCTGGGCAGGCGTGGGCTGGCCGCGTTCCTGGACGAACTCGACGGTCGGATCGGGTACACCCGGTGCGTTGACGAACGAGGTGAAGCGGGCCAGTTTCTCGGGATCCTCCAGCACGCCGCGCCACTCGTCGGAGTAGCCCGCCACGTGCGCTTCCATTGCCGCGTCGAGGTCGGCGCAGATCCCGAGCGAGTCGTGCACGATCACGTCGCGCAAGTGGTCCAGGCCGCCTTCCATCTCCTCCAGCCACGGCGCGGTGCGCTGCAGCCGGTCGGCGGTGCGCACGTAGAACATCAGGAACCGGTCGATGGTGCGCACCAGCGTCTCGGTATCGACGTCGGATACCAGCAGGTCGGCGTGCCGCGGCCGGAAGCCGCCGTTACCGCAGACGTAGAGGTTCCAGCCCATCTCGGTGGCGATCACCCCGAAGTCCTTGCTGCGGGCCTCGGCGCATTCCCGGGCGCAGCCCGAGACCGCGGACTTGAGCTTGTGCGGCGCGCGTAATCCGCGGTATCGCAGCTCCAACGAGATGGCCATGCCCACCGAGTCCTGCACCCCGTAACGGCACCAGTCGGTGCCCACGCAGGACTTCACGGTGCGCAGCGCCTTGCCGTAGGCGTGCCCGGATTCGAAGCCGGCGTCCACCAGCCGGCGCCAGATCGCCGGCAGCTGCTCCACCCGGGCGCCGAACATGTCGATCCGCTGCCCACCGGTGATCTTGGTGTAGAGCCCGAAGTCGCGGGCCACCTCGCCGATGACGATCAGCTTCTCCGGGGTGATCTCGCCGCCGGGGATCCGGGGGATCACCGAGTAGGTGCCGTTTCGCTGCAGGTTGGCCAGGAAGTGGTCGTTGGTGTCCTGCAGGGTGGCCTGCTCGCCGTCCAGGATGTGACTCCCGGGCGACAGCACTCCGCTCAGCGAGGCGAGGATCGAGGCCACCGCGGGCTTGCACAGGTCGCATCCGCGGCCCCTGCCGTGCTTGCCGACCAGCTCGGAGAAGGTCCGGATCCGGGTGGCGGCGACGATCTCGAACAGCTCCGCGCGGCTATGCGCGAAGTGCTCACACAGCGCCTTGGACTGCTCGACACCGTTGGCGGCAAGCAGCTTCTTCAACATCGGCACGCAGGACCCGCAGCCGGTACCGGCCTTCGTGCACTCCTTGAGCGCCGGCACGGTGGTGCAGCCCTGCTGGGTCACCGCCTCGCCGATCGCCGCGACGGTCACGGCGTGGCAGGAGCACACCTGAGCGCCCGCTGGGAGGGCGCCGGCGTCCAACTCGGCGCCGGACGGGGAGATCAGTGCCCCGGGGTCGGCCGGCAGCTCGGCGCCCACCAGCGCGCGCAACGTGCCGTAGGCTGCGGCATCGCCCACCAGGATCCCGCCGAGCAGGGTCCGAGCGTCGTCTGAGACGACGAGCTTGGCGTAGCGGCCGGCGATGGGGTCGTTGTGCACGACCTCCAGTGCGCCCTTGGTCTGGCCGTGGGCGTCGCCGAAGCTGGCCACGTCGACGCCGAGCAGCTTGAGCTTGGTGGACATGTCGGCGCCGGGGAAGGTGGCGTTGCCGCCGAGCAGCCGGTCGGCCACCACCTCGGCCATCGCGTAGCCGGGTGCGACCAGCCCGTAGCAGCGGCCCTCGACCGCCGCGCACTCCCCGATCGCCCAGATGTCCTCGTCGGAGGTGCGGCAGCGGGCGTCGACCAGCACGCCACCGCGCTCACCGACCCGCAGCTCGGCGTCGCGGGCCAGCGCGTCGCGCGGGCGTACCCCAGCGGAGAACACCACGACATCTGTGTCGAGCTCGGTGCCATCGGCAAGCCGGACCAGCAGCCGTCCCCGGTCGGGTTCGATGGCCTGGGTGGCGTGGCCACAGTGCACCCGTACCCCGAGGGCCTCGATGAACCGGCGCAGCAGCGCCCCACCGCCCTCGTCCACCTGCATCGGCATCAGCCGGGGAGCGAGTTCGACCACATGCGGCGACAGCCCGAGCTGGCGCAGCGCATGGGCGGCCTCCAGGCCGAGCAGCCCGCCGCCGACCACCACCCCTGAGCGCCGACCCGCCGCTGTGGTGTGCATCGCGCGCTGCGCAGCAGCACGGATGGCGTCGAGGTCCTCCGGGGTGCGGTAGACGTAGCAACCGGGCAGGTCGTGACCGGGCACGGGGGGCACGAACGGCGCCGACCCGGTGGCCAGCACCAGCGCGTCGTAGGCCACCCGGTGCCCCGACGCGGTGCGGGCGGTGCGCTTGCGCCGGTCGATCGCCACGCACGGGTCACCCAGTCGCAGCTCCACCCGGTCGTCCTCGACGGCGGGCAAGGCCAGCGACTGAGCGTCCCAGGTGTCCACATAAGACGACAGGGCGACCCGGTCGTAGGCGGGCCTGCCCTCCTCGGCAAGTACCACGATCCGCCACTGCCGCGCGACGTCGCGGCCGACCAAGGCCTCCACCATGCGGTGCCCGACCATGCCATGGCCTGCGACGACGAGAGTGCGCATCACACTGCTCCTTCCTGCCCAGCGGGGATGACAGCGCAGCTCACCAGCCGTCCACATTCTTTCCGGTCATAGTTGACATTTTGACCGCGATACGTGAACGCAGTGTTTCCGCACTGTTTCGTCACACCCCCGCATACGCCAGTCGCGGATGCTCGAGTACCGCAACGGGCGCCCGGCGCAGATAGACCGCGTAGGTGACGACGACACACGCCCCGTAGAAAGCCAGGAAGGACCAGAAGGCGGGTATACCGGACTGCGCGGTGAGGAAGGACTGCCGGAAGGCAAGGTTGATCAGCAACCCACCCAGCGCACCGATCGAGCCGGCGATCCCGATCACCGCGCCGGACAGCCGGCGGGCCCTCATCAGCGCGGGCTGGCTGAGCTCACCACCGGCGATCGCCACCCGCGCCTTGCCGGCGAAGATCGACGGGATCATTTTATAGGTCGATCCGTTGCCGATTCCGGAGAGCACGAACAGCGTGATGAAGCCGGCCGTGAACAATGGCAGGGACTTCTGCTCGGAGGCGATGATCACCACAACGGTGGCAATTGCCATCCCGACGAAGGTGTAGAGGGTGACTTTCGCACCGCCGAACCGGTCCGCCATCCAACCACCGACCGGCCGGATCAGCGAGCCGATCAGCGGGCCGATGAACGCCACCGAGGCGGCCTGCAGCGGGGTGCGGCCGAACTGGGTCTGCAACACCAGGCCGAAGGCGAAGCTGTAGCCGATGAACGAGCCGAACGTGCCGATGTAGAGGAACGACATCACCCAGGTCTGCGAGTCCCGGACCGCTTCCCGCATCGCGCCCTTGTCGTTGCGCACCGAGGAGATGTTGTCCATGTTCCGCGCGGCACAGATGGCGGCGATCACGATCAGCGGGACATACAGGGCCAGCACCAGGCGGGGATATGCGGCGCCTACCGTCGCGATCACCAGCAGGCCCACCAGCTGCACCGCGGGCACACCGATATTCCCGCCGCCGGCATTGAGCCCCAGCGCCCAGCCCTTACGGCCCTCCGGGTAGAAGGTATTGATGTTGACCATGGACGAGGCAAAGTTGCCACCGCCCAAGCCACCGAGGGCTGCGACCACCATGAACGTGGTGTAGGACGTGCCCGGTTCCATGACGATGATTGCCAGGACCGTCGGGACGAGCAACAACAACGCACTGACAATGGTCCAGTTTCGCCCGCCGAACCGGGCCGGCGCCATGGTGTACGGGATCCGGATCAGCGAACCGATCAGTGCAGGCATGGCCACCAGGAAGAACTTGCCGGCGGGGTCAACACCGTACGCCGGGCCCATGAAGAGCACGAGGACCGACCAGACGGTCCACATCGAGAACCCGATGTGTTCGGCGAGGATCGAGAACCACAGGTTCCGATTCGCCACCTTCTTACCGGTCTGCTGCCAGAAGTCGGGGTCTTCCGGCTCCCAGTGGTCGATCCATCGCCCCCCGCGAGCCGGCTTGGCCGGCGCCGTCTTCTCGGTCGTGCTCATCGCGCCTCCTGAGCTGTGGGTTTACGATGAGTGACGCTAAATGCCGGTTATGTTCGTTGTGTTGCTGCTTGTTGCAGCGCCGAGAACTCCCGTTCACATGGTGGTGCGGGCCCGGCGTGAGGCCCTTCGTGAGCCCATGCCCAACCCCGTGTTCGGCGATACGGTGAGAAACCCGGCTGCGCCGCGCAGACCACCACTGCTAACGTCGTCGCATGATCTGCTGAGGTCCCGTGCCGCGCTGTCGAGCGCGTGTGCGCCCGCCGCGGTCCAGCGGCGCCGTCGAACCCTACTGGTGACGCCCTCGGACTTGTTCAGTCCGAGGTGGCTACTGCGCCCGCACACCGGGCGCTATCGCTGACCCACGCACGTTGAGTCGAGGAGACCTCATGGAACAGCAACCCGAACCGCGGGACCAAGACCAACCTGATGACGCCGCTGCGCCCGTACCCAACCGCCGCGATCGCCGCGGCGGGAAGTCCGGGGCATCGGCGCCTCACGGGGGCAAGTCCGCCCTGCCGCGCCGGTCCGCCCCGGCAGTGCCATCCCGGCAGTACTCCACGCGGCGCCGCAGCGGCTGAAACCAGCGCTCCCTGACCCAGACCAGCGGTGCCGATCAGTAGATGGGCAGGGAGGGGTCGACCTGCTTGGCCCAGGCCAGCACCCCGCCGCCGACGTGCACGGCGTCCCGGAAGCCCGCCTTGTGCAGTGCGGCCAGCGCCTCGGCGGAGCGCTGCCCGGACTTGCAGTGCAGCACTAGGGGCTTGTCCTGAGGAAGCTCTGCCAACGCCTCACCGGACAGGATCCGGTCCTTGGGGATCAGCGTGGAGCCCGGGATCTTGACGATCTCGTACTCGTGCGGCTCCCGGACGTCGATCAGGGCGAAGTCCTTACCGGAGTCGATCATCTCCTTGAGCTCCCCGGCGGTGATCGTCGAGCCCGCCGCGGCATTGGCGGCGGCGTCGCTGACCGTGCCGCAGAACTCGTCGTAGTCGATCAGCTCGGTGATCGGCTCCGCTGCCGGATCCTTGCGGATCTTGATGGTGCGGTAGCTCATCTCCAGCGCGTCGTACACGATCAGCCGGCCGAGCAGTGGCTCACCGATTCCGGTGATCAGCTTGATCGCCTCGGTGACCATGATCGAACCGATCGACGCGCAGAGCACACCCAGCACGCCGCCCTCGGCACAGGAAGGCACCATCCCGGGGGGTGGGGGCTCTGGGTACAGGTCGCGGTACTGCAGTCCCTGTCCTCCGGGAGCATCCGCCCAGAACACCGATGCCTGGCCCTCGAACCGGAAGATCGAGCCCCAGACGTAGGGCTTGCCGAGCAGCACGGCAGCGTCATTGACCAGGTAGCGGGTGGCGAAGTTGTCCGTGCCATCCAGGATGAGGTCGTAGTCGCGGAAGACGTCCAGCGCATTGGACGACTCCAGCCGCAGCTGGTGCACGTTCACCTGGACGAACGGGTTGATCTCCCGAATGGAGTCCCGGGCGGACTCGCCCTTGGGCCGCCCGATGTCGGACTGACCGTGGATCACCTGGCGTTGCAGGTTGGACTCATCGACCTCGTCGAACTCGACGATGCCCAGCGTGCCAACGCCGGCGGCGGCCAGGTACAGCAGGGCTGGACTGCCCAGGCCGCCAGCGCCGATCACCAGCACCTTCGCGTTCTTCAGCCGCTTCTGACCGTCCATCCCGACATCCGGGATGATCAGGTGGCGGCTGTAGCGAGCTACCTCCTCCTTGGTCAGCTCCGCGGCGGGCTCCACCAGCGGCGGCAGACTCATCGGCGCACTCCTCACAGTCTCGGTGCTGTCACTGAACTACAACACCCCCACCCCACCCGTCTCTTCCCGCCCCGTTCCGCGTCAGTTGACCGTGGGGAACGGCCAGGCGTTTGGTTGGCATACCAGGCCGTCCGGGTTGACCTGGTCGGTGCCCAGCACCGCGAGGTAGTCGTCGGCCACCCCCCAGGTCTGCTGCATCATCACCGGTGCCAGCCGCCCGTTCGCCTCACACGCGATGTGCGGGAAGCCCAGTCCGTGCCCGACCTCGTGGTTGACCACGTACTGCTGGTACTGGACCACATTGCCCTGGAAGGCGACCGCCCCGCGGGCCCAGCGGGCGGTATTGATCACTACCCGGTCGTCCTCGGGCTTCCAGCAGGAAGCGTCGAAGGGGATCCGGAATCCGCACAGCCTACGGGTGGTCAGCTGCGAGGTGAGGCTGATCCGCAGGGTCGCCACCCGGCTGTCATCAACCCGTTGGAAGCGGTAGCGGCCGCTGCCGATCCAGCTCTTCGGGTTGTTGAGCGTGCTGTCCACTGTGGCGGCGAAACCGGCCGGACCACCTTCGAGCTCGACCCCATCCTCGACCTCGACGGTGTAGGTGAACAGCTGGCCCGTCCCGAAAGCCGCGCCGGTACCGGGGATCACCCGCCAAGTGCCCGCGCCCGCAACGGTGAACGGTCCGCCACCGGGCAGCTCCGCGGATGCCTTAGCTGCTTCGAAGCCGGGGCCGCTCAACGGGTTGGGAATCAGCGGGTTCTGCGCGGGGCCGGACTTGCTGACCTGGTTCGACGGCTGCACGGCCGCCGATTTGGCTGCGTCAAACACCGCCAACACGGTGAGCACCACAAGGACGGGCAGCGCATATACCCGCCAGCCATAGGTGGACACCGCACGGGCCAGACGCCCGGAGCCTCGGCGTGGAGGACCGCGGTGTCCAGGGCCACGGTGTCCAGGGCCACGGTGTCCAGGGCCACGGTGTCCAGGGCCACGGTGTCCGGGACCACCGTGCCGCGATACCGGCTCGGGCCCGGGGTCCCAGGACGCGGCCAACGGCTCATCGTCGATGATGCGCGAGCCGCTATACCGCTCGAAGCGTCGCCCCGGGATCCGCTCATCGTCTCGGCACCGGCTGGCAGGTCGGCTGGGGACCGCCGGTCGGGGGCGGCCACCGGCAGGCGCGCGGCCTGCAGGATCGGCTCGCGTCGGGCGGATCACCGCGCAAGGATCGCACAACAGGATTGAGTGCTTCGCGCATCACTGGAATACCGGCGAGTAGGGTCAACCCGTCAGCGAGGTGACGGTGGAGGAGGCCGATGACCGAGACGGCATCGACCCGGGCCGACGCCGCACCTCGCGGGGTGCGGATGCCCCGGGACGAGCGGCGCGCTCAACTACTCGCCGCGGCGACCGACGTCTTTGTCAACAATGGGTATCACGCCACCGTCATGGACGACATCGCCGAGCGTGCCGGGGTCAGCAAGCCGGTGCTCTACCAGCACTTTCCCGGCAAGCTTGAGCTATATCTGGCGTTGCTGGAGCGCCACACCGACAAGCTGGTCCGCCGGGTCCTGGGAGCGATCGAGGAGACCCACGACAACTGGCAGCGGGTTCGCAACGCGGTCGGGGCCTACTTCGATTTCGTCGATGGTGACGGTGAGGCGTTCCGGCTGGTCTTCGAGTCCGACCTGCGAAACCAGCCCGCCGTGCAAGCCGTTGTGGAGCAGGCGAACACCGTCTGTGTGGAGGCCATCGCGCAGGCGGTAGCGGCGGATGCAGGGCTGGACACCGACCACGCCTGGCTGGTTGCGGTCGGCGTCGTCGGGATCAGCGAGCACAGTGCCAGATATTGGCTCACGCGCCGGCACGAGGTACCCAAGGAAGAGGCCGTCGCCCTGACCGCGTCACTGGCCTGGAAAGGCCTCGCCGGCTTCCCCCTACAGCCCTCCCCCTCCCATTGAGCGGGCTCAGCGGGGCCGCCGGGTCGCGCGATCCCCACCGGATGGTCACTGGGCTGCCGGGGTGGGTCATGACATGCCTCCTCGGGGTCTCCTCAGGGGCCCCGTCACCCCTGGGCGGGCACCAGGAGCGTGAAGGTCGGAGGGGCGGGACGGGTCAGCCGGAGCCTGCCGCCTTCCGCCTCTGCCAGGCTGCGGGCCAGCGCGAGCCCGATCCCGTGCCCGTCGGCGAGACGCGATCGCCGGGTGAACAGCTCCGGTTCGGGCGCCGTGATGCCGGTGCCCTCGTCGGAGACGTCGATGGCCAGCGCGTCGGCGGCATTGCGCACCGCCACAGATACTGTGCCCGAGCCGTGGGTGGCAGCGTTGTCCAACAGCACCGTGAGCACCTGCCGCACAGCTGCGGTCGAGGCAAGTGACACCGGGGCCGCTGCGTCCACCGCTACCCGGAGTTCGCGGTCCTGAGCGGCCAGCCGGTCATGCCAGCCCCGCTCGATCTCGTCCAGCAGGCCGGGGACGTCGAGCGGCGCGACGTTGGAGCTGCGGGTGTCCCGGGCCAGCGCAAGAAGTTCCTCGATGGTCTGTTCCAGCCGGTCCGCAGCGTCGATTCCGGCGGTGATGGCGTGCCGTAGATCCTGCCCCGGCCGGTCCAGCGCCGCTTCGAGCCGCAGCCGCAACCCGGTCAGCGGGGTGCGGAGCTGGTGGGAGGCGTCAGCGGAGAACGCGCGTTCCCGCGCGAGCATGTCATCCAGACGCCCAGCGGTGCTGTTCAGCGCCGTGCCGACAGCGTCGATCTCGGGAAGGTCCACCGGTTCGGTTCGGACGCTGAAGTCACCGTCACCGAGGCGCCGCGCCGCATCGGAGAGCTCCTCCAGCGGACCCGCCAGCCGCCGGGCCTGGCGGCGGGCGACCAACCACACCGTCCCGATGGCTAGGGCAGCCAGGCCGAGCATGGCCAGCCATACCACCACGACCTGCCGGTAGACGGCACTGCGCGGGCTGGCGGCGCGCACCGCGCCGATCACATCGCTGTCATGGGTCACCGGCACGGCCACCACCAGATCACCGTCGACGTCCCCGGTGTCGATCTCGCCCCGCAGGGCACTGTTAACCATGGCGTCCCCACCCTGCGGCCCGGTACCCAGGATGCGCAGGCCGCGGTCCACATAGACCGCGAGGTGGGTCTCACCCTGCGGGTCGGGAAGGTCGTTCGGCAGGTTGCCGCGGAGCACGTCTGCCGTGACGGCCGCCGCGGCAGCGTCGGCCGTTCGCAGCAGCGCTGTTCGCTCGTCGGACAACGCATACTTCAGCACGCCGGCGGCCAGCGGCACCCCGAACAGGCCGATGGCTAGCACAGCGGCGAGCACGGCGAGGCCGACGATCCGAGTCCGCACGAGACCCGTCCCCTCTCAATCCGACAACCGCGTGCCCGTGCCAGTGTTCTCCGCACAGTGTCTCTTATCAGCACAGCATGCGTGGGCGAGATCGGCTCCGTTCTGCGGCCGGATTTGCCGTTAGTTGACCGACACCGGATCAGTGGATAACCAGGGCCAGCCTCGTGCCGGACCCAGGACCGGCCAGCTCACTGGTGTACCTCCCTGTGTACGCGGCTGTCACGCCACCGGGGTAAGGTCGTTGCAATGGCGATTTCGGCTGTTGCGCGGCGAGGGACGGCGGTGACCGCCCGGTACGCGGTCGCCCGCTGCATAGTCGCTACGCTCATCGGGCTGGTGTTGATCGTCAGCGGGTGCACGGCGGCCTCTGATTCGCCACCACCCGGCGCCCCTCCTGCCTCCAACCAGGTCGGCCCGCTGCCGGCGGACTGCGCTGATCGGATCACCGACGCCGAGCAGGCCAGCGCAGCCTTGGCGCAGGCCCAGCCAGGCAGCCGGGTGTGCCTCAGCGGCGATGGCCTTCAAGACGCTGAGCTGGAGGTGACGACCTCCGGAACGCAGCAGCAGCCGATCACCATCGTTGCCGATGGCGCGACCATGCGAAGCATGAACGTCAAGGCCGACTACGTCGTCATCGCGGGGCTGACGCTGCGCGATGGGGATGGCCTGACGATGGCAGGTCGCGGACTCGTCGCCCGCAACAATGTGATCTACAACGCCGCCAGGGACGGCCTCGTCTGCAGCAGCTGCGTTGACGCCATCATCGAGTCGAACACCATCCAGCGTGCCGACGGAACCGGGATCTACCTCGCCGGCGAGAGGATCACCATCCGGAACAACACGGTGAGCGAGTCGGTACTGCGCACCCAGGGCGACGCCGACGGTATCCGGTTCTTCGGAGTCGGCCACCGGTTGACCGGCAACACGATCAAGGACATCAAGGCCTCCGGCTACACCGACGACCCCCGGGGCGGCCCGCACACCGACTGCTTCCAGACCTTCAACACCGCCAGCGACCCACCCACCTACGACATCGTCATCGCCGACAACATCTGCACAAATGTCGACGTCCAATGTCTGATCGCCACCGCCAAAGAGGGCGGCGCACAAAGCTCCCCGGCGGGGCAGACCGCGATCACCTTCGAGAACAACACCTGCTCGGTCAACGGTTCTCAGGCAGTGCTGCTGGAGAACTTTCCCAACGTCATCATCCGCAACAACACCTTCTCCGGGCCCAGTTCCCGCGCCGTGCAGCTCGGCATGGGTTCCACAGGCTGCGCCGTGATCGACAACACCGTGACAGGTGATATGCGCCCGTTCGAGATCGACCGGCAGTCCCGGCCGGGGTTTCAGGAAGGTGGCAACACCTCACGCTGAGCCCCCGGCCCGTGAGTGGAGCAGCTCAGCTGTGCGGCGCCTCCAGCCGGTACCCGTGCCCGCGCAGGGTCACGATCCGCGGTACCGACCCAAGCTCGGCCATCCCGGCCAGCTTGCGACGCAACGCAGCCACGTGCACATCGAGAGTCTTGGTCGGACCGAACCAGTTCTCGTCCCACACCTCAGCCATCAGGGTCTCCCGGCTGATCGCCACCTCCGGCGCGGCCGCTAGGCGGGCGAGCAGGTCGAACTCCTTGGCTCGCAGCGGCATCTCCCGGCCTGCGATGGTCGCCCGCCGGCTGCCGGTGTCCACCAGCAGGTCTGCGACCGCAAGCAGAGGCGGAGCGCCCGGCGTAGCCGGCGCCACCCGGCGCAGGTGCGCCCGGACCCGGGCCAGCAGCTCAGCCAGCCGCACCGGCTTGGTCAGGTAGTCGTCCGCACCGGCCTCGAGACCGACGACGACGTCCATCTCCTCGGTTCGGGCCGTGAGGATCACCAGCACCGTCGTTGGATTGCTGGCCCTCAACTGCCGGCACACCTCGACGCCGTCCAGGTCTGGCAGTCCAAGGTCCAGGAGCACCAGGTCGAATTCCGTCTCGGCAGCCGCTCGCAGCGCCCGACGACCGGTGCGCTGCCACACCACGTGGTGCCCGTGTGCACGCAGGCTGGAGTCCAGCACACTGCCGATGGTCTCGTCGTCCTCCACTACCAGCACCCGGGGCACCCCGCGAGCCTAATGGATCACTCCGCGCGTAACCGCAGGTCGACTCGAACGCGGGTCAACCGCCCACCGAGAAGCCGACCCGGCGGCTGTCCGCCGGCCCGATCTCGACGTAGGCGACCCTCGACGCGGGCACCATGTACCGCCTGCCCTTGTCGTCAACCAGGGTCAGCAGGCCCTGGGTGTTCTGCAGCGCCTCGGTGACCAGCGCCTCCACCTGGTCCGGCGAGTCCGCAGTGGACACCGTCAGCTCGCGAGGGCTGTCCGCGACGCCGATCTTGATCTCCACGGAAGAACCTCCAGGTGCGATCGATGGTGAGGTCAAGGCTAGTCGAGCGGCGCGCAGGTGCTCACCCCAGCCCGAGAGCCGCCATCCGGCGGCAGTGCAGGACCTGTACCCGGCGGATCAGCGTGGCGAGACCAGCCAGGTTCCCGGAGCCGCGGATGATCAGATCGGCAAGGGCGTCCCGCTCGGCCACGACATGCTGGGCATGAGTCACCGCCTCGCCGAGTAGCCGGCGCCCCCACAGGGCGAGGCGGTCTCGGGTGGTCCGATCCCGCCCGCAGGCCGCCCGCACCTCCCGTTCGGCGAACGCCGAATGCCCGGTGTCGGCCAACACTTCCTTGACCAGGGTGGCGGTGACCTCGTCCAGCCAGCCACCCACCTCGCCGTAGAAGTCCGCCGCCAGCCCGTCCCCGACGTAGGCCTTCACCAGCGACTCCAGCCAGGATCGGGGGGCGGTCGAGGCGTGGAACTGGTCGAAGCGCGCCACGAACGGGCGCATCGCGTCGTCCACCGACACGCCCAAGCCGTGCAGGTGACGCTCGAGGAGCCGGAAGTGCCCGATCTCGGCCGCAGCCATGGTGGCCATCGCGGCCCTGCGAGCCAGCGTGGGAGCGCCGCGGGCGTCCTCGGCCAGCCGATCGAACGCGGACAGTTCGCCGTAGGCGAGGACCCCCAGCAGATCGACGATGCCCTCACGTACCACGTCCACGACCGGAGCCTAGGCCCCGTGTGCGGTGTCACGAGCGCGCGGGACGCTCGGACGGGTATGATTCGTACACAAGGCGTGACGCCACCCCGGCCACACGTCCCGGCTCGGTGGCAGCTGCCACCGAGTGCATGGCATGTGAGCGCGCACCTCGTGTCCTCGTTCCCCGCTTCGCCGCGCTACCTGGCGGCCCGGAGCTGGTCGAGCGAGACGGCGGCGGGCGCGCCGTACGAGAGAGGCGATCACGCTGACCGTCAGTCAGACCCACCTACCCGACGCTGACCCCCCGGAGCACCTCAACCCCCGAACCCTGGACCATCTCGAGACCTCCATCGACGAACCAGCACCGCCGCAGCCATTACAGGCGGGCGCGCCGGTTCGGGATGACTCCCCCACTTTCGCTGAGCTCGGCGTCCGCGACGAGATCGTGCGCACGTTGCGCGCCGCGGGCATCGAGCGCACCTTCGCGATCCAAGAGCTCACCCTGCCGCTGGCCCTGGCCGGCGACGACCTCATCGGCCAGGCCCGCACCGGCACCGGCAAGACGCTCGGCTTCGGTGTCCCGCTGATTCAACGGATCACCGCAGGGGATATTGCGCTCGACGGCACCCCGCGCGCCCTGGTCGTCGTACCCACCCGCGAATTGTGCCTGCAGGTCAGCGCCGACCTCAGCGACACGGGCCGGGATCTGGGCGTGCGGGTCCTTTCGGTGTACGGCGGCCGGCCTTACGAACCACAGATCAAGGCCCTGACCAGGGGGGTCGACCTGGTAGTCGGCACCCCGGGTCGGTTGCTGGACCTCGCCGAGCAGCGCCACCTGATATTGGGCAAGGTCCGGGTGCTCGTACTCGACGAGGCCGACGAGATGCTCGATCTGGGCTTCCTACCGGACATCGAGCGGATCCTGCGGATGGTGCCCGAGCAGCGCCAGACCATGCTGTTCTCGGCCACCATGCCTGGCCCGATCATCACACTGGCCCGGACTTTCTTGACCCGGCCGACGCATATTCGCGCCGAGGAGCCCGACGCCACCGCCATCCACGAGCGGACCCGGCAGTTCGTCTACCGGGCGCACGCGATGGACAAGGTGGAGCTGCTCTCCCGCATCCTGCAGGCTCGTGACCGGGGTCTGACGATGATCTTCGCGAGGACCAAGCGCACTGCGCAGAAGGTGGCCGATGAGCTCACCGAGCGCGGTTTCGCGGCCGCAGCCGTGCATGGCGACCTCGGCCAGGGGGCTCGCGAGCAGGCACTGCGGGCGTTCCGCTCGGAGAAGGTCGACGTACTGGTCGCCACCGATGTCGCCGCCCGCGGTATCGACATCCCCGAGGTCACGCACGTCATCAACTACCAGTGTCCGGAGGACGAGAAGACCTACGTGCACCGGATCGGACGGACCGGCCGGGCCGGCCGGGAAGGCGTCGCGATCACCCTCGTTGACTGGGACGACGAACCACGCTGGAAGCTGATCAGCGACGTTCTGGACCTCGGCATGCCGGAACCGGCGGAGACCTACTCCACCTCCGAGCACCTGTTCAGCGACCTGGACATCCCCACCGACTCCACCGGGCGGCTACCACTGACCCGACGTACCCGGGCCGGGTTGGCTGCCGAACCCAGCGACGAGGATGGCCGCCCCCGCGGTCGGCGGGCCACCGGCATCCGGCGTGGCACCCGCGGTGGATCCGCCGACGGGCAGGTCGCTCCGGCCCGCCCCCGTAGGTGCCGCACCCGGGGTGGAGACGCTACCGGAGCCGGCGGCGAGACCGCGCCGGTCGCCGAGCACCCGGGTGACCGCAGTGACGCCCGGCCGCGTCGTCGGCGGCGGCGCAGCCGAGGTCGCGGCGCTGGCGCAAGCAACGTTGTCACGGTGCAGGAGCAGCACGGCGGCCAACCACGCGCCGCGGGCTGACCGTGGCTGGATGCCCGCTCCTGAACGCCGGACCCGGCTGGACCTGATCCTCGCGGCGCTCGTGGCCGTGGCCGTGCTCGCGGTGTCCACCGCGCTGTGGTGGACCACTGACGCGCGACGCACCACCCTGATCACGGCCCCCGGCCCGGAACAGGTCCCCGCGAGCGGGGACCTGCCACCGTCACTGGCCGAGGTGTGGCGGGCGCCGAGCCCGGCAACCCCGGTCCCGCTGGTGCAGGGTGCGACCGCGGTCACCGGGAACGGCGGAGTGGTCGCCGGTCGCGACCTCACCTCCGGCGCTGTCCGCTGGAGCTACCAGCGCGAGCGGCCGCTGTGCACGATGGCCGCTGCGTTCCACCAGGCGGTGGCGGTGTACCGGAGGGGCGAGACCTGCAGCGAGGTGACCGCCTTGGAATGGGCCGACGGCCGGCGCGGGCCGCAGCGCACCGGCCCGGTGGAAGCCCAGACCCGGCTGGCCACCAACGGTAACCAGGTCGCCGCCAGCGGGCAGCGCTACCTGGAGGTATGGCGCTCCGACCTGGTGCGCACGCTGACCTACGGACGGCTGCCGACCCCGGTGAAGCCCGGAGCCCAGCCACGACCGGACTGCACCCATGGATCGATGGCACTGGGCTCTGCTGCCGAGTCCGGGGGCCGGCTGGCCGTGGTCGAGCACTGCCCAGGCGAGCGAGTACGGCTCACCGTGCAGCGATCCGACCCCAAGCAGCCCGACCAGCCGGAGGTGGACTTCAGCACCCTGCTGGGGGGCGCTCAGGCTCGAGTCGTCGCGGTGAGCCGCGACCGGGTCGCCGTGGCATTGCCCGATCCGGCCCGGCTGGTGGTGCTCGACGAGCAGGGCGCAGCGGTGGCCGAGCATCCGTTGATGGTCCCGAACTCCGATCTTCGGGGGGATCCATCCGGTGGTCTGGTCGAGGTCACTGTGACCCCGACCGCGGTGTACTGGTTCACCGGCTCAGCCACTGTCGCGTTGGACATCACCGACCTGCGACCACGGTGGACCCGGCCCGGATCACTGGGTTCCGGCTCGGAGGTCGCCGGACGGCTGCTGTTGCCCGTACCGGGGGCGCTCGCCGTGCTCGACACCACCACCGGTCAGCAGATCAGCACGCTTCCGGTGGACCGCGGCGGCTACCGCGGTCCAGTAGGTACCGCGAGCTCCGGCGGCGTCGTTCTTGAGCAACGCGGCGCCACCTTGGTCGCACTGCGTTAACGCCTATGACCGCCGACGTGCTCCTTGCCGCGGAGGCGGAATTATGACCGCTGCACAGATCACCTCGCACGGTGCCACCCGGGTTCACGTGCGGGTTCCCGGTACAACGCTGGCGGCGCTGCGGGCCGAACCCCCGAACCCCGTCGGCGCCGTCGCGGTGCTGGTGCCCGGTTACACCGGGTCCAAAGAGGACTTCGCGCCGCTGCTCGACCCGTTGCGCAGCGCCGGTCTGTCCGTGCTGGCCGTGGACCTGCCGGGGCAGTACGAGTCCCCCGGCCCGCACCGCGAGCAGGACTACCACCCCGGTCCGCTGGGCCGGACCCTGGCCGCGCTGGTGGCCGACCTGGCCGCTGACGAGGACCGGGTGCTGCTGTTGGGGCATTCCTACGGCGGGTTGGTGTCCCGATCCGCGGTGCTCGCCGGAGCCCCGGTGAACGGGCTGACCCTGCTGGATTCGGGCCCAGGCGGACTTCCCCAGGGCGAGCGGCGGGCACTGCTCGACGCCACCGAACCGATCATGCGCGCCGAGGGGATCGAGGCCGTCCAGCGGCTGAGGGAAACTCGAGACGGGATCGCCGAGCCACCCGAACTCGCCGCGCTGCTGCGGGCCCGTTTCCTGCGCTCCTCGACCGCCGGCCTGCTCGGCATGGCGACCGGCCTGCGCACTGAACCCGACCGGGTCCCCGAGCTGGCCATCGCCCTGCGCACCGGTGGCATTCCGTGCCTGGTGGCTTTCGGCGAGTCCGACGACGCGTGGCCGGTGCCGGTGCAGCGCGATATGGCAGCCCGGCTGGGTGCCGAGGTTGCGGTAGTGCCCGGCGCCAGACATTCGCCCAATACCGAGAATCCGGACGCGCTGCTCGACGCACTACTGCCGACCTGGCGGCGCTGGCTGACGAAGTCGTGAACGGCGAGTTGAATCAGGTACGTGCGGCTCGCGAAGCCTCGTGAGTGCGTAACAATGTTATAGCACTCAATGCCACTCACGGGTTCAGGCCCACCAACCGAACCAGAGCACCCCGGCGGCGATCACCAGGACGGATCCACAAGCCAGCGCCGCGGATGGGCCGCGGAGGCGGTCCGCCACAAGCTGCAGCACCACGGCAGCCAACGCCGCGACTACGTGCCCAACAACGGTCACCATGCCGGGGCCGGGACGGCCTGACGTACCGGCCAGCCACTGCGCCGTGCATACCGCGATCGCGAGCGCGACCAAGCCCCCGGCCAGCGCACCGGACAGCCCGCGCGGGGGCCCGCTCACCGAGGCGCACTGCGGTCACAATGCCGCCTCCGCGGGACGAAGTACGTCGGCGGTCACAATGCCGCCTCCGCGGGACGAAGTACGTCGGCGGTCACAATGCCGCCTCCGCGGGACGAAGTACGTCGGCGGTCACGGTGCGAGCAGAGCCCACGGCTGGAGATCTGGTGCACTGGCGCGGCCCTCGGGACAGTGCCGTCGGAAGTCGCACCACGAGCAGGCCCGGCCGGGCGTGGGCGGGAACAGGATCTCGGGGTCACCTCCCGCGGCCAAGGTGTCGGTGGCCAGCGCGATCTCGTCGGCCGCCTCCTCGGCACGCTGCAGGTGCCTGCCCAGGGACTGCTCGGTGTGCTCCCATCCGGCGACGGTGCCAGTAGGCAGGTGATGCAGCTCGACCCGGTGGCACTCGCGGCGCAGTGTGCGCCGCGCCGCGAAAGCGTAGAGCGCCAGCGCCTGCGAACCGCGTGCGTCATCGACAGACAGCCCGTGCCGGCCGGTCTTGTAGTCCACCACGACCAGCTCGCCGTCTCGCTCGTCGATGCGGTCCACCCGCCCCTCGGCAACGATCCGCTGGGTTGGCGCGGAGACCCAGCGCTCCACGCCCACCGGATCAAGGTCGGGATCCAGCTCGTCGACGTATCGGGCCACCCAGTCCTGCGCGCGGCTGCGATAGTCCGCGGCCTGCGCCTCGTCGGCAAAGCCCTCCCCGGACCAGTGCGAGGCCACCAAGGCGGCTGCGGTGTGCGGGCGGCGCCGCCCGGGAGTCAGATCGAACAACGCCCGCAGCGCTGCGTGTACCACCGCTCCCAGCGTGTTGTGCGCCCAGGCCCCGCCCCGCACAGGCGTAGGCCGGTCCAAGTAAGCCATCCGGTAGCGCCGGGGACAGCCGGTCCACGCGGTGAGCTTGGCGGGGGTTACCCGCACCAGGGGCCGGGGAAGACCGCCGAGGTCCAGCTCTCCCTGCACTTGCCGTGCCATCGCATCTACCGTACTCACCCACTTACCGGGCCCTCCCCCGGCGGGCCGGTCGGCTCGTCGGTTCAGCCAACGACCGCGGCGACGCCACTGCGAGCCGCCAGTTCCTCGATCCGCTCCAGCATCTCCGGATCGGTGGTCTCCTGGCCCAGGTGCGCGGTCTTGTTCGTGCCGTGGTAGTCGCTGGAGCCGGTGACCAGCAGGTCCAGTGCGGCCGCGAGGTCGCGCAGCGCTGTGCGGTCGTCGCCGGTGTGGTCGGGATGGTGGACTTCCACCCCGGCGAGTCCTTCAGCAGCCAGCTCGGCGATCACGCCGGGGCCGATCACCGGCCCGCGACGGCGAGCCAAGGCGTGCGCCAGCACCGGAACCCCTCCTGCTGCACGAAGCATCCGGACCGCCACGCGGACGTCGGTGTCAGCCCGACCTGTGTAGTACCGGCCTCCGGTGACCAGGTATCGGCGGAAGGCCTCGTCCACGCTGCCCACGACACCCGTCGACACCAGTGCCCTGGCCAGGTGCGGTCGACCGGGTGAGGCGTGCTGCGGCAGGTCGCCGAGCAGCGTGTCGGGGTCCACCGGGAACCCGTCGGCGGCCATCCGCTGCGCCATGGTGTGCAGCCGCACCCGCCGCTCGGCACGCAGCCGGGACTGCTCGACGATGATCACCTCCGAAGCGGGGTCGAACAGGTACCCGAGTAGGTGCACCGAGACGTGCCCACCCCGGCCGTCCGGCGCGGTGCAGGAGAACTCCGCACCGCGGATCAGACGCATTCCCGCGGGCAACGCATCAACGGCCTCGGCCCATCCGGCGGTGGTGTCGTGGTCAGTCAACGCGATCACGTCGAGACCGGCCGTGGCGGCGGCCGCGACGAGCTCAGCGGGGGTATCGGTTCCGTCGGAGGCGGTGGAGTGAGCGTGCAGGTCGATACGCACGGCTGCCAGTCTCCGGGACTGCCGTCAGGTCTGCCCCGCAGGTCACCTCGCGAGCGTCCAGCGCCTGCGGGGAGGCGGCGGAAGCAGACCGGTGCGCGCCTCCTTCTTCTCGCCGAAGATCAGCTCGGAGATCGCGTCAAAGGTCGCCTCGGGTTTGGGCAGGTAGTCGACTCTCTCGAGGTCCTGCTTCTGCCCGGCAGATTCCACCCTGAGCGTGCCGTAGCCGAGCACCCGACCGCCCAGGGTCCGCAGGTAGCTCATGTCGGTCACCTTCGTGATCGGCATCATGGAGACCTTCGTCACGATGAGGCCGCTAGTGATCATGAAACGCTTGTTGGTGATGATGATGAGTTCGACCCACCACTCCAGCGCCTTCCAAATGAAGCGCAGCACCGCGGCAGCCGCGAGGTACCAGAGCACCGACTGCAGCACCCACAGGTCGTCCCCCGCGCCGCTGAGCAGTTGAGACACCAGAAACGCCACGATCACGACACCGAAGGTCTGCGCCATCACCCCCAACAGGCTGGCCCAGTGCCGCCGCACCCGGATCACCCGCCGCTCCACGGAGGGGTCGAGCAGGTACTCGTAGGGATGTCGCCCTATGAGCATGTCAGCGTTGCCTGAACCGGGACCGCATGTAAGCAGGGTACTACCGTGCCTGCTGATGACGGGCTCACGCGTGCAGAAGATCCGGTGTGTCGGAGCGGTGGTGTTCGACGGGGCGGGAAGGTTGCTGCTGGTCCGGAGGACCAACGAACCGGGGCGGGGACGCTGGTCGGTGCCCGGCGGCCGGGTGGAGGCCGGCGAGACCGACCATCATGCGGTGATCCGTGAGGTGGCCGAAGAGACCGGGCTGGAGGTCGAGATCACCCGCTGGGCAGGTGGGGTACAGCGCTGCGCACCGGGCGGCGCAGTCTTCGACATCCACGACTACATCTGCCGGGCAACGGGCGGAACGCTGCGCGCCGGCGACGATGCTGACGATGCCCGCTGGTGTGACGGGGAAATCCTGGCGAGCCTGCCGACCGTGGACGGGCTCGTCGACGCCCTCACCGGTTGGGGCTGCCTGCCACCCGATCCCACCGCTCACCGGTCAGGGCGATGGCACCGGAGGTGGAGGTGACGGGGTGCTGTTAGCGCAGGGCGTGTCGCGGGAGGTGCCGCGGCAGGCCCCGGTCGAGCAGATCGTGGCCGGGCTGACCAGGTTCGGTCATGATCTTTACACGGTGGCGGCTGCTCCGGCCAGCAACACCGTGATCTCACCATTGAGCGTCGGCTACGCCTTCGGCATGGCACGCGCAGGCGCCGCCGGGCAGACCGCGAGCCAGCTCGATCAGGTATTCGGTTTCCCGGCATCCGGACCGCACGCGGCATTCAACGATCTCGATCGGCAGATCGTCACCGCAGGCGCGCCACCGCCCCGATCGTCGCCCGGCGCCACCAGGGCCCCAGATGTACGCCCCGCGCCACCGGTGGTCGCGATCGCCAACGGACTGTTCGTCCAGGACGGGCTGCCGGTCACGGACGGCTTCCTGCGGACGCTGGCTTCCCAGTATGGCGCAGGCGCGCGGATCTTCCCCCCGGGCCAGGGCGCCGAACAGATCAACGCCTGGGTGCGCGAACAGACGGCGGAGCGGATCGGCAGGTTGTTCGACCAGCTGGATCCGGCTACCCGTCTGGTGCTCGCCAACGCCGTCTACCTGAAGGCGGACTGGCAGACCCCGTTCGCCAAGAATCCGACGACGGACGCGACGTTCACCCGCGCCGACGGCACGATGGCGGCGGTGCCGATGATGCGCCAGCAGGAATCCCTGCGCTACGCCAGCGGCCAGGGCTGGCAGGCGGTTGAGCTGCCGTATGCCGGCAGTGAGCTGTCCATGCGAGTGATCGTGCCGCAGGGTGCGCTCACCCCGCCCGAAGTGCTGTCACCCCTCACGCTGGCCCAGGTCGAGGCACTCCTACGGGCCGCGCAGGTGGAGTTGTTCCTGCCGCGGTGGGACTTCGCCACCGGCCTGGACCTGCTGCCTGCGCTGAACACGCTGGGTCTGACCGCCCTGGATGACTTCTCCGGTATGTCACAGGAGCGGCTCGCGCTTGATCAGGCGGTGCACCGGGCGAACATCACGGTGGACGAGTGGGGCACCGAGGCCGCCGCCGTCACCGGCCTGGCCTTCACGGTGTCAGCACCACCGGAGCCGCAGGTCGTGGTCCGCGCCGACCGGCCGTTCGCCTTCACGATTGTGCACCAGCCGACTGGGGCGCCGCTGTTCATCGGCCACGTCGCCGATCCTCTCGCAGCATGACGCCATCCGATTGTTACTCACGTATTCGGATGAGGTCCGGGGCGAGGTGGAGTGGGTTGCGGCGGGGTGCGCCGCCGATCCAGGGTGGGGGGTGGAATTCAGGAATACCGCTGGCCATGTCGATTCGCCAGGAGGAATGATGGGCAAGCCGGTGGTGGCGGCCGCAGAGGAGAACGCAGTTGCCGAGGCTGGTGGGACCCAGGTCGGCCCAATGTTTGATGTGATGGATTTCGCACCAACGGGCCGGTACTGAACATCCCGGGAATGCGCATCCGCGATCCCGGACGATCACCGCTCGGCGGATCGCCGCGGGTACCGAATGCGATGCCCGCCCGACGTCGAGAGGTTCCCCGCGGGTGCCGAGCACCACCGGGATCACCCGCGCGTCGCACGCGATGCGGCGGGCGACCTCGGCGTTGATCGGCCCCCCGAAGCTCAGTGACCCGGTCCCGATCTGGCCCTGCAGCACCGCCAACGGAACTGTCACCACGACCTGGGGACGTTCCCCGCCCTCGGTGGGCAGCTCACCGGTACCGAGGGCGCGCTCCACCAGTTCGACCAGGGCATCGGCGTCGCGCTGCGCGGAATCGCGCAGGTCGACCTCGGTGTCGGTGACCGGGCGGGGTGCGGCCAGCGGGCTCAGCGCGCAGCGGACGATCTCGGCGGCCTCCCGGTCCAGCCAGCCGGACAGCTCGTAGCCACCGTCACGGTCGGTGAAGCTCAGCCGCCGCCGGGTCTCGGTGATGTCCTTGGGCGCTACACCGTCCTGATCCAGGTAGGCCAGGATCCGTTTGCCCAGCGTCGCGAGCTGCCCGGGGTCCAGTGTGCGGGCGTGGCGAGCCAACTCCGCCTCGCTGCTCGGTGCCGACATGCCCCGGGATCCGGGCCAGCACCGAGGCCAGCGCGCGGACCAACTCGACCGTGGTGCCATAGCCCTCTTTCCCGGCGATCCCCCGGGAATCGACCTCGGCCACCACCGACAACATCTGCGCCCACGTCGACCGCATACGGGTTTCCAGCGCACACAGCTCAGCGAGCAGCTCATCGTCACTGGCCTGCCACGCCGGACCCATCGACATGCCAGTATTCTACGGAGGCACACCGACAATTCCGGGCTACGAGGAGACGATTGACGACGCAGCCGGAGCTGGTCTGGTACGTCAGCTATGGGTCGAACATGTGTGCAGCCCGGTTTGGATGCTATCTCGCGGGCGGAACACCACCTGGAACGCAGCGCACAAATTCCGGTTGCCGCGATCGCCGACCGCCGCACCGCGCAATCGGCTGTGAAATCGCCGGCGGGGTCTACTTCGCAACGGAATCGGCCGTCTGGGGTGGCGGGCGCGCCTTCTACGACCCAGAACTGGTCGGCACGGCTGCCGCACACGCTTACCTGATCACCGCCGGGCAGTTCGCCGACATCGCCGCGCAGGAGATGTACGGCGTCGCTGGCGCGGACATCAACCTCGAACCAGTGCTGGTGACCGGCCGAGCCGAACTCGGTCCCGGACGCTACGAGACCTTGCTGCACATCGGTGATCTCGATGGGTATCCGCTTCTGACCTTCACCGCCCCCTGGCATGCCAGCGACGTACCGTGGACGGCTCCCTCGGCGGCCTACCTGCGAATGCTCGCAGCAGGACTGCACGAGGCCCACGGATGGGACATTCACCGGGTGGCCAACTATCTTGCCCACCTGCGCGGGGCACGCGGGCACTGGACTCCGGCCGACATCGCCGCGCTGTGACACGCGATGTCGCGGCAAAGCGCGGACAACGGTGACTGATCGAGATCCCCCGTCTATGCTCTGGACGCATTGGGGGGATCGTTCGTGCAACCCCTATCAGGAGCAGGCGTGACGCTGAGTCTGGGCACGCCCATCGGCCACTACACAGTGATAGAGCACGTAGGCGCCGAGGGAACGACAGCCGAGGTCTACCGCGCACGGGACGAGCGGCACGATCGGGTCGTCGCGTTGAAGCTACTCCCTGGGACGAGCGAACGTAGCCGCCGGGAAGCCGTCGCGGTGACCGCCCTCGACCACCCCAACATCGTGGCAACGTTCGACGTCATCGAGCACGAGGGGCGGCTTTGCCTCATCCAGGAATGGATCGACGGCGGGAGCTTGGCGGACGAACTGGATTTGGCCGGCCAACTCGGCCTCACGGCGACCGTGCAACTGGGTCGCGATGTGGCGTCCGCGCTCCACTACGCGCACCAGCGAGGCATCCTGCACCGCGATATCAAGCCCTCGAACGTCCTGCGCACCGTCGAGGGGACTTACAAGCTAACGGATTTCGGAGCATTCGGGCAGCTCCAAGTGGAGACCGCGACGACGAGGGCCGGCGAGATCGCTGGGACACCGTTGTACATGTCCCCGGAGCAGATCACCGGCGCACCGCAGTCGCCAGCGTCCGACTTGTTCGGACTCGGGCTGCTGCTGTACCGCTGTGTGCATGGCCGTCTACCCGATGACATGGCGGGCTCGTACCTGCAGCTGGCTTATAGCCGTACGCGGACGCCGATCAGTGTCCCGCCGTCGCCATTGCAAGGACTGCTCCAACGCTGCCTGGACCTCGACCCGGCGCAGCGCCCGGGCTCAGCGGCGGACGTGCTAACCGCGCTGGATCAGATTCAGTGTCGGCCATCGCCTCCGCCAGTGCCAACCACATCGCCTCCGCCAGTGCCACCCAATCCAGCCGGGCAGCCCGATTGGGAGCCGCTCTGGGATATCCAACGGGCAGAGCAGCGCAGGGACCCCGATCGGGAGCGGCGCCTCGATGCCCAACTGGCAGAACGGCTCCGCCTCGATGGGGCGCGGCGCCGCTATCCCATGCGGGCAGAGCAGCCCCCGGACCTCGATCGGGCGGCCGCTCCGAAGTACCTCCCACGAACGTGGGCGTTGGCGCCGTGGGCGACCCTGGTGGTGTTGAGCGTCGCCGTCGTCGCCGCCGGTATCGTGCTGCTCGGCGTCCGGAACGGGCTGGTGCGTATCGGCATCGGCCTCGCTATCGCCGGTATCGCCTTTGTGGTGGCACAGCAGATCCGCCGCCGCTGGACCAGCCGGGCACCCGAAGCGGAACGGCGAGCGGCCACGATCCTCTTCGGCGCCGGACAGCGTGACGAGCTCACCCGGTCGTTGATGATTGAGGTCGACCAGGTGGTCAGAAACCTCAAGTCACTCGATGCCAAGTTCCTCGGCATGACGGTGGTAGCGATGATCCACGAGTATGAGGCAGCCAAAGAGTCGTCGGAACGTCAGGCGGCACTGCTCAACGTGGTGGCGCTGATGGAGAAACTCCAGGCGCACTTCTCCCCCTGGCACGTCCGGCACAAAGATGCGATCGCCACCTGCGTCGCCGTGGTCGGTGCACTCGCCGGTGTAGCCAGCGTCGTCAGCGGATTCCTGATCCGGTGACATATTGCTGTCATCGTGGTATGCTTTGATGCATGCGGACCACGCTGCGGGTCGATGACGAGCTGCTGCGCCGGGCCAAGAGCCACGCGGCGCGCCAGGGACGCAGCCTGACCTCGGTTTTCGAGGAGGCCCTTCGCCGGCTGCTGGCCGAATCCGAACGGCACGAGGAGCGCACGCGCGTCGAGCTGCCGGTGTCCGTCGCGAGTGGGGGCGTGCTGCCCGGTGTGGATCTCGATGACACCGCGGCGTTGCTGGACGTGATGGAGGGTCGTGCTCCTTCCTGACGTCAACGTGCTCGTGTACGCGTTCCGGCCGGACGCCGCAGACCACCAGCAGTACCGGGCCTGGCTGGACGGCACGGTCAACGGCGACTCCAGCTACGCCTGTTCCGACCTGGTGCTCAGCGGCTTCGTGCGGGTTGTCACGCATCCGCGGATCTTCCGGGAACCCAGCCGGCTGGCCGAGGCACTGACGTTCGCCCGCGCGGTACGAAACCAGCCGGTCTGCCGCCCGGTGTTCCCTGGAGTGCAGCACTGGTCGATCTTCACCCGGCTGTGCCAGCAAGCGGGTGAGAAGGGAGACCTGGTACCCGATGCCTTCCTTGCTGCCCTGGCGATCGAGTCGGGGTGCGAATGGGTGACCACCGACCAGGACTTCGCCCGGTTTCCCGGGCTCCGCTGGCGGCATCCGCTCAGCACGTGATCAGGTGGTCGCGGTACCCGTGCCCGTGCCCATGGCCAGTTTGGCCAGCAGGTCGCGCGCCTGCTCGGCATGCCGTGGCTGGCACAGTACGTCGTAACGCCCTGCGACCAATTGGCTTGCCGACGCGAAGTCCCGCCGGCCGCGGGTCGAGGCGTAACCGGCGGCCGCGAACACCGTCCCGAACACCACACCGGTGGCCACGCCGACCAGGATCGGGATGAACCCGGCCTCGGTTTGGGTGGCGAACAGGCTGAGCAGCACTCCAACGAACAGGCCGAACCAGGCGCCCGACGCGGCCCCCTGGGCCAGCACCCGACCCCAGGTCAACCGTCGCAGCACCCGCTCAACCAGCATCAGGTCCACTCCGACGATGGTGACGTCGGCGACCGGGAAGTTGCTGTCGGCGAGATGGTCCACTGCCCGCTGCGCCTCAGCGTAGGTGGCGTAGGAGCCGATCGGCCAACCGGTGGGTGGGGTGGGCAGCCCACGCATCTGACCCTGACTGCTGAACGGGCTGGTCACAGTGCATCACCTCTGGTCGGGGGGTACCCATCGTGCCAACACCCATGCGCACGGCCCCGGTTCCGGCTCATCGCGCAGCGTACTCCCGCAGCAGGCCCTTGCTGATGATCGTCTTCTGGATCTCGCTGGTTCCCTCACCGATGAGCAGGAACGGCGCCTCACGCATCAGCCGCTCGATCTCGAACTCCTTGGAGTAGCCGTACCCCCCATGGATGCGGAAGGCGTCCTCAGTGACCTCCTTGCAGTATTCGCTGGCCAGCAGCTTCGCCATCCCGGTCTGGACATCGTTGCGCTCGCCGGAGTCCTTCAGGCGGGCGGCGTTGACCATCATCAGGTGCGCGGCCTCGACCTTGGTGGCCATCTCGGCGAGCTTGAACGCGATCGCCTGGTGCTGTGCGATCGGCTTGCCGAAGGTCCGGCGCTGCTGGGCGTAACCTACCGCGAGCTCGAAGGCGCGGATCGCAATGCCACAGGCCCGGGCAGCGACGTTGACCCGCCCCACCTCGACGCCGTCCATCATCTGCGCGAAACCCTTGCCGGGAGCATCGCCGAGCACCTTGTCGGCGCCGATGCGGTAGCCGTCGAATACCAGCTCGGTGGTGTCGACCCCCTTGTAGCCCATCTTGTCGATCTTGCCGGGCACGCTGAGCCCCGGGGCCACCTCACCGTAACCAGTGGGCTTGTCCACCAACAGGGTGGTGAGGTTGTGGTGCGCCTTCGCGGCTCCCTCGTCGGTCTTGACCAGGGTGGCCACCAGAGTCGACGTGGCGCCGTTGGTCAGCCACATCTTCGCACCGTCGACGACATAGTGTTCCCCGTCGCGCCTGGCCCGGGTCTTGATCGCCGCGACGTCGGAACCCAGTTCTGGCTCGGACATCGAAAAGGCACCGCGAACGCTTCCCTCAGCCATCATCGGCAGGTAGTGCTGCTTCTGCTCGTCGGTGCCGTGCTGGCAGATCATGTACGACACGATGAAGTGGGTGTTGATCACACCGGACACGCTCATCCAACCCCGGGCGATCTGCTCCGCGACCAGCGCGTAGGTCAGCAGCGACTCGCCCAGGCCGCCATACTCCTCGGGGATGGTGAGCCCGAACAGGCCCATCTCCTTCATCCCATCGACGATCTCCTGCGGGTACGTGTCGGTGTGCTCCAGCTCCTGGGCGACCGGGATGATCTCCTTGTCCACGAAGGACTTGACCGTGGCCAGGATCTCCTGCTGGATCTCGGTGAGACCGTCGGTCTGAGCGAGCCGGGCCATGAGGACACCTTTCGTCGCGTACTACCGGGCGGCTGGCATCGCGGATCTTTGGTGAAAACTGTAATGTCTTTGGTGACTTGTGTAAGGGGCCTGCAGCGATGACGATCGTCACGCCCAGCCGATCCGCCGCACACCGCCATCGGCTCGTGGGTCCGGTGTTCCTGAATGCCTGGCTGACCACGCGCCGGCATGTCGATCTCCTTCGGCTGGCCAGCGCGCTGTGTCGCGCTCGCTGACCTGCCGGCCGACCGATTCCATATTTGCTCAGCGTTGCCAGTGCCGGCTCAGTCCGGCCTTGCCTTCTCGAAGCCCCGGCAATCCGCAAGGAGTGTGACAATGAACCTGCCAGCCGACCCGACCTTTTACCGTAGCCCGGCCGAGGCAGCCGCAGCACCGGTCGAGAATCTCGCCTACGTCGCCGCCTTCGACCGGGCCGCGCAGCGGCCCGACGCGCTGACCGTGGTCGACGTCGATCCCGGCTCGCCACGATACGGGCAGGTGGTGGGCTGGGCGGACCTGCCCACGCTGGGCGACGAGCTGCACCACTTCGGCTGGAACGCCTGCAGCAGCGCGCTGGCCCACGAGGGACATAACGTCGACGGCTTGGAGCGCCGCTACCTGCTGTTGCCCGGGCTGCGCAGCTCGAACGTGCACGTCTATGACACCCGCCCGGATCCCGCCAGCCCCACCCTGGTCAAGACGATCGACGCCAAGGAGCTGGCGGAGAAAACCGGCTACTCCCGGCCACATACGCTGCACTGCGGTCCCGAAGGGATCTTCCTGTCCTGCCTCGGGGGTGCCGGCGATGCCGACGGGCCGGGCGGGATCGCGCTGCTCGACCACGCCAGTTTCGACGTGCTGGGTCCCTGGGAGAGCGACCGCGGGCCGCAGTACCTGGCCTATGACGCCTGGTGGCACCTGAACCAGAACACGCTGGTCACCAGCGAGTGGGGGACCCCGTCAATGATCGAGGATGGGGTCAACCCGGAACTGCTGCTGGGTAACAAGTACGGCCACGCGCTGCACTTCTGGGATCTGGCCGCCGGCAAGCACCTCCAGCGGGTCGACCTGGGCGCTGAGCACCAGATGGTGCTCGAGCTGCGTCCAGCCCACGATCCCGAGGCGACCTGGGGGTTCGTCGGCGTCGTCGTGTCCACCCAGGACCTGTCCGCCTCAGTGTGGCGCTGGCATCGTGAAGGGGGTAGCTGGGCCGCCGAGAAGGTGATCACCATCCCGGCCGAACCCGCTGACGCCGACACCCTTCCGCCGGCACTGAAGCCATTCGGTGCGGTGCCCCCGCTGGTCACCGACATCGACCTTTCGGTCGACGACCAGCAGCTGTACGTGTCGTGCTGGGGTACCGGTGAGCTCAAGCAGTACGACGTGAGCGACCCTGCCCACCCGCGCGAGACAGGGTCGGTTCGGCTGGGCGGCATCGTCGGCCGCGCGCCCCATCCAGCGGCACCCGACCAGCGCCTTGCCGGTGGCCCGCAGATGGTGGAGGTCAGCCGGGACGGCCGGCGGGTGTATCTCACCAACTCGCTCTACGGCGCATGGGACGACCAGTTCTACCCCGACGGCGTCGGCGCTTGGCTGGCGAAGATCGACGCCACTCCCACCGGAGGGCTGACCGTAGACGAGGCGTTCTTCCTGCACGGCGACGACTTCCGGGGCCTGCGGGTGCACCAGGTGCGCCTCCAAGGCGGCGACGCATCCTCGGACTCCTACTGCTACCGCTGAGCCGTGCGGAGACCGCGATTGCTTCGAAAATACGGGGACCACGAGCCGCTCTGCTGTCGCCGAGTTCGACATCAGGGTTGTCCGAAGCCGCCTGGGCAGCTCTGGGGCGAACTCGGCTCACGTAGGGCTGCCACGCGCGGTAGAGATAGGACGTTCGAGCTACTCGATTTCCGAGGTGTAGTGCTGGACAAGTGCGCTGAGCTGCTCTGCGTGTTCGCTGAAGAGTATGCGCGTATCCACGACCAGGAAATGTCGCGCGAGCCCCTGACGGCGCGACGCCGGTGTGGCGCGGTGAGCGTCCGTTGTGGACGGTTGGCGCCTGGCCGGTAGCTGACCGGGTTGTCGTCTCGGGCAACGGGTGGCGGCTCGCCGCACTCGGCACTGTCACGGCTACGCTGGACGAACTGCGCTGCGCAGGCGCGCATTACGACCGTACCTTGGACCCGGCGGCGCTGGCCGATCTCCCGTGCGACGCGCATGTCGTGTGGAGCGATACGGCGACCGATCTGGGCGACACGGTCCTCGTGGGTGCGGGAGAGCCTCGTGGGTGCGGGAGAGTCACCGATCTTCTACACCGAGCATTGCGAAGGGTGGTACGCGTCGTCGGCAGCTATGCCATTGGCCCGGATGGTGGGCGGCGAAGTTGATCGCTTCGAAGGCGTCCGATGCACCCGCGTTGGGCATGCCCTGGTGCTCACGGCCATCGGCGTCGCTGAGACGCAGATAGCGGCTCCGGCCTTACGGGAGGTGGCGAACGCTAGCCTCTTCCCGTGGCCACTACGACCAGGGTCTACGCCGCCCGGGTCGCCGGGCTGCCGGTGTTCGGGCCCGACGGCGAGCAGTTCGGCAGGGTCCGCGACCTGGTGACCGCGCTGCGCATCGGGTCGCGGCCGCCTCGGGTGCTGGGACTGGTGGTCGAGCTCGTGATCCGGCAACGGATCTTCGTGCCGATGTTGCGGGTCACCTCGATCGAGCCCGGCGCGGTGGCGCTGGCCACCGGTACGGTGAGCCTGCGCCGGTTCTCGCTGCGGCCCAACGAGACGCTGGTGATCGGGGAGATCCTGGACACCCGGGTGCATGTGGCCGCGACCGGTGCGGTGGCGGTCGTGGTGGACGCTGGGATCGAGCAAGCCCGCACCCGGGACTGGGTGATCACGAAGCTGGCGGTGCGGGAGCGCATCGGCCGGCTCGGGCGGCGGGGCCCGGTCCAGGTGCTCGGGTGGGACGAGGTCGCCGGGCTGACGCTGGCCGAGGTGTCCTCCCGCGGGCAGGGCGCCGAGCAGCTGCTCGCGCTCTTCGAGGGGATGCGCGCGGTGGAGGTCGCCAACACGCTACGCGACCTGCCGGCCAAACGCCGCCACGAGGTAGTCGACGCGCTGGACGACGAGCGGCTCGCGGACGTGCTGCAGGAGCTGTCCGAGGACGAGCAGGCCGAGGTGCTCGACCATCTGGGCGATGAGCGCGCCGCCGACGTGCTGGAGGCGATGAACCCCGACGACGCCGCCGACCTGCTGGGCGAGCTCGCCCACCCGGAGCGGGAACGGTTGCTGCGGATGATGGCACCCGAGGAGTCCGCGCCGGTGCGCAGGCTGCTGGCCTACTCGTCGGACACCGCCGGCGGCCTGATGACCCCGGAGCCGGTGGTGCTCACCCCGGACGCCACCGTCGCCGAGGCACTGGCCCGGGTCCGCAACCCGGAGCTGACCCCCGCGCTGGCGAGCATGGTGTTCGTCTGCCGCCCCCCTTCGGCCACCCCGACCGGCCGCTACCTGGGCTGCGCCCACCTGCAACGGCTGCTGCGCGAGCCCCCGTCGGATCTGGTGGCCGGTGTGCTGGACACCGAGCTGGCCCGGCTCGGACCGCAGGCGTCACTTGCCGAGGTCACGCGCTACTTCGCCGCCTACGACCTGGTCTGCGCCCCGGTGGTGGACACCGAAGGCCACCTGCTCGGGGCGGTGAGCGTGGATGATCTGCTGGACGCCGCGCTGCCCGACGACTGGCGGCAGCAGGAGGCGTGGCCCACCTCCGACTGGACTGGCGAGGTGACCCATGGCTGAGTCCCGTTGGCAGTATTCCCGGCTGGACCTCCCGCGCGGGCCACGGCGACTGACGCCCCGGATGGACCCGGATGCCTTCGCCCGCTTCTCGGAGCGGATCGCCCGCTTCCTGGGCACCGGGCGGTTCCTCGCGGTGCAAACGGTCTTAGTCGTGGTGTGGATCACACTGAACCTGGTGGCGGTGTCGCTGCGCTGGGACCCTTACCCGTTCATCCTGCTCAACCTGGCGTTCTCCACGCAGGCCGCCTACGCTGCGCCGCTGATACTGCTGGCGCAGAACCGTCAGGACGACCGGGACCGGGTCGCGCTGGAGGAAGACCGGGCACGCGCCGAGCGCACCAAGGCCGACACCGAGTACCTGGCCCGAGAGCTCGCGTCGCTGCGGTTGGCCGTCGGTGAGGTGGTCACCAGGGACTTCCTGCGATCCGAGCTCTTTCGGCTGACCGAACTCAGAGAGCTGGGGCCGCCGGAATCGGCAGCAGCAGAACGATCTGGGTCGGAACGGCCCGGGTATCGACGGGGCGGCAGGATCTGAGGACGGGTCTGGCAGCCGGCGGGATGAGCGCCACGCCGGTAACGCCTAGCATGGGAGAAGCCCACACTCAACCGGAAAGTCGGTGCCACCCGTGGCCTCCCCCCAGACCGTCCCGTCGGTCGACGCAGTTCGAACCGCGCTGGACGGGGTGCACGATCCCGAGATCCATCGCCCGATCACCGAGCTCGGCATGGTCAAGGACGTGACCGTGGCCGGCGACGGAACGGTCGGCGTAGCGGTGTGGCTCACCGTCGCCGGCTGCCCGATGCGCGACACCATCACCTCCCGGGTCACCACGGCGGTGTCCGCCGTGCCGGGTGTTCGCGACGTGCGGGTTGAGCTCGACGTGATGAGCGACGCTCAGCGCACCGCGTTACGCCGCCAGCTGCGCGGCAACTCCGAGGAGCCAAGGATTCCGTTCGCCGAACCTGGATCGCTGACCCGGGTGTACTGCGTCGCCTCCGGCAAGGGCGGGGTCGGCAAGTCCTCGGTGACGGTGAACCTGGCGGCCGCGATGGCCGATCGGGGCCTATCGGTGGGAGTGGTCGACGCCGACATCTACGGGCACTCGGTGCCGGGCATGCTCGGCACCACCGCCCGGCCCACCCAGGTCGAAAAGATGATCATGCCGCCGACCGCGCACGGCGTGAAGGTCATCTCGATCGGCATGTTCACCAAGGACAACACCCCAGTGGTGTGGCGGGGGCCGATGCTGCACCGCGCGCTGCAGCAGTTCCTCGCCGACGTGTTCTGGGGTGACCTTGACGTACTGCTGCTCGACCTGCCCCCGGGCACCGGCGACATCGCCATCTCGGTGGCACAGCTCATCCCCAACGCCGAGATCCTCGTGGTCACCACCCCGCAGCGGGCCGCCGCTGAAGTGGCGCAGCGGGCCGGGGCGATCGCGATGCAGACTCACCAGCGGCTGATCGGTGTGGTGGAGAACATGTCGTGGCTGCAGATGCCGGACGGGTCGCGCAACTACCTTTTCGGTTCCGGCGGGGGCCAGGTGGTCGCGGACTCATTGACCCGCTCGCTGGGCAGCGAGGTCCCGCTGCTGGGCCAGGTGCCGCTGGACCAGCAGCTGCGCGAAACCGGCGACGCCGGGACTCCGCTGGTGCTGGTCGATCCCACCGCGCCGGCCGCAGTCGTACTGCGAGAAGTGGCGGATCGGCTCGCGACCCGCTCCCGTGGCTTGGCTGGGCGACTGCTGTCGGTGAGTCCCAGCTCCCGGTGAGCAGCCGCGGCCGCGCGGTTTCCCGATAGGCCAGGTCAGGTTGCGTCGGGGTCGAACGGTGCGCGCTCACCCGGTTGCAGCGGCCTGGACACCGGAATGCCCGGTCCGGTGGGGGCTGCGTAGCCGTTGGGTTTGATCACGCCACCGAAGGGGTCACCGTCCAGATCGTCGAGCAGGTGGCGAGTGATCGCGCTGCGGGGATTGAACCCACGCGAGTTGAAACCGCGCAACCCACGCAGATCCTCCAGGGGCTGGCGGAGCTCGTCGAACTCCGGGCCTAGCTCTGAGCGCAACTGCTCGCGGGCGCCGGTGGCGTACTCCCGCACCTGACGCACGGTGCGGCCCAGCCACGCCGCGGCTGATGGCAGGCGTTCCGGGCCCAGGATGAACAGCCCGGCGACGACGAGTATCAAGACCTCGCCCCAACCGATGTTGAGCATCTGCGCGCACCTCCCAAACCAGCCCGGCCAGCAACCCCAGCCTAGCCTCCTCCACGCCAATCAATCCGACTTCAGCGTGACGGTCACCACCAGCGGCCGCCCGTCACGAACCAGCGAAATCGGCACCTGTTCGCCGATAGCCCGCTGGCGCACAGCGACGATGAGCCCGTCGGCGCTGCCAACGATCCGATCGCCGACCTTGATGATCACGTCGTTCTCCAGGATGCCACCTTCGGCGGCGGCGCCGCCCTGTTGCACGTTCTGCACCCGGGCGCCGTCGGACTTGCCATCGGTCACCGACGCGGCGTTGACGCCCAGCTCGGCATGCTGGTAATGGCCGGTGCGGATCAGCTCCTGCGCGATCTTCGTAGCCGTGTCGATAGGGATGGCGAAGCCGAGCCCGATAGAGCCCCCGCCCTCGCCGGCACCCAGGGTTCGGATGGCGGTGTTGATGCCCACCACCGCTCCCGCAGTATTCACCAGCGCTCCGCCGGAGTTGCCTGGATTGATCGCGGCATCGGTCTGGATCGCGTCGATCACCGCGTTACCGTGACCGCCATCCCCCTCCAGCCGCACCGGCCGGTCCACCGCGCTGATGATGCCGCTGGTCACCGTGCCGGCCAACCCCAGCGGAGAGCCGATGGCCACGACGGAGTCCCCCGGTTTCAGCGCCGACGAACGGCCCAGCTGTGCCACCGTCGGGTTGGCTACCTCCACTTTGACCACGGCGAGATCGGTCTTCGGATCCCGGCCCACGATCCGCGCCGGCAGCCGGGTGCCGTCGCTGAACACCGCCTCCAAGGTTGCCTGCGAGGTGGTCGCGGCGGGGGCCACGACGTGGTTGTTGGTCAGCAGGTAGCCCTGACCGTCGATCACCACTGCGGAACCGAATCCGCCCAAGTCGCCGACCCGGAACTCCAGAGACACCACCGCGGGCAACACCCGGCTGGCCACTGCCGCCACCGAGCCGACCGGTCGATCGGTGGCGTGCTCGACCTGCGCCAGTGTCGCGCCTGGATCAGTCAGCAGGTTGCCGCCGTCGGCGGTGAGCCGGCCTACGAATCCGCCGACTCCCCCGACCAACAGCACCAGCGCACCCAACAGAGCCAGCGCGCGATGGCTCAGCTGACGACCGAACAGCGCTTCCTGCAGACTCAGCCGGGCTCCCGGCGGTGGGTCGCCAGCGTCCCGATGTTGTTCGGGAACCGCGGGGGCTCCCAGCATCGCCGCCGCCCACGGGTCACGCCACGGGCTGCGCCCTGCGCCCTGCGGCCAGAAGTCGTCCTCACCCGGTGACCGTTCCGGGGGATGCGCACCGTGGCGGCCGGGCGGGCGCTGTATCCGCTCAGGGGATCCCGACGGCCTGCTAAAGGCTGCCGCGAGCGCCTCGGGGGGCGGTGGGCTGGCAGTCGATAAAACACCAGGCGTGTCGCTGGAGGTAGGGCTGGGCTCGCGCCGGGAATCCCCTGCCTGAATCGCAAAAGCTCCGGGAACCCCGGATGGTCGGCCGAATGCCCGTGCCGTCGCGGGGTCCACCTCGGGCCCCTGCCGTGGCCTCGAGACAAGCCGTGGCGGCCCCGCACGCCCTTCCGTTGCGAAGGGTTCGTCGGGGTTGTGATCCTGCGGCGGGGTCATGGTCTCCCGGACTCACCTGTGCGCGCTGACGACTACCGAGCTTGCCCACACCCCGGTGAAGTGTGCGTAGCGCTGCTATCGCCCGATCCAGCGACCGAGTACCGAGGGCCCGGTGCCCCAGCGCTGGCTCGCACCCAGCGGCGTGCCGGAACCCAGCGGCGCGGCCGAGGTTCTCGATGCGGTGGCCCGGCCACGGTCGGCGATCTCGACGACGGTGCCGTCGGCAGTCACCGCCAGCCCATCCGGCGTACCGGGTAGATCAGCGGTGTGCGGGATGTCGCGCAGCGCGGCGAGCAAGTCGGCGGGGACCTGTGGGCACTGCGCCGAACGCATCACGCTGCGGGCCTGGCGTTGCCCGGCCACCTCCGCGGCACACGACTGACATGTGGCGAGATGTTGGGCGGCCCGGTCGCGGGCGCCCGCGCCGAGCTCGCCGTCGACGAAGGCCACGACAGCGTCCACGGCGAGGTGTTGCCCTGCGTTGAGGCCGGCTAGCAGATCAGAGAAGGATCGGCCGCGCAGGTCCGTCATCCAGTCTCCTTCTCAGCGAGCGCACGGCGCCGTTCAAGCGCCACCCTCAGGGCCAGCCTACCGCGGTGGATCCGGCTGCGGACCGTCCCGAGCTTCACCCCGAGCGTAGCGCCGATCTCCTCGTAGGAGAGGCCCTCCACATCACAGAGTACGACGGCCGCCCGGAACTCCGGCGCGAGGTCGTCCAGCGCCTCCTGCAGATCCGGATCGAGGTGGGTCTCGGCATAGACCTGCTCCGGGCTGAGCCCACTGCCGACCAGCCGGTCGGTGTCCTCCGGCAGGCCCTCCATCCGCAGCCGGGAGCGCCGCCGCACCATGTCCAGGAACAGGTTCGTGGTGATCCGGTGCAACCAGCCCTCGAACGTGCCGGGCTTGTAGGAGCCGAGGCTGCGAAACACCCGGATGAACGTCTCCTGCGTGAGGTCCTCGGCGTCATGCGGGTTGCCGGACAGGCGGTAAGCCAGCCGGTAAACCCGGTCGGCATGATCCCGCACCACCTTTTCCCAGGACGGTGGTGCCCAGCCCTCATCTGCCCCGTCGTCAGGCGTGGTGACGGAGATCGCCTGCCCGGCGGCAGGATCGCGGAAGCGGGTCTCGGTGGCCATCGGGTGTGTCTTGCACCTCCGGGTTGATGACAGTCCACGTCAGGTAATGCAACACCGGAGTGGCTGTCAATGTTTCATGTCGAGTGATCCCACGTTGATGATGGACGATCAGCGTGTGGCCCGAGTAAGCATCGGCTAAGAGGATCCTGAGAGCTGTGGAAATACCTCGTCCGGCGCGGCATCACCCCGATGGACCGTACGACGGCGCTACGCTGCGCGACGTGATGTCGACCGGCACCACAGGCGGGCCGCCTGCCCCGGCCGGCCGCGCCGTGCGCCAGTACGTGGAGGGTTTCGTCACCGAGGACGAGGCGATTGCCGCGGCGCGCGAGCGTGGGCAGGAATTGGGCTGCACGCCCATCGGACCAGGCGGGGGCTCCGCGCTGCGGTTCCTGGCCAGCGCGCTGGGTGCCCGCGCCGTGGTCGAGGTCGGTACCGGCGCAGGCAGCAGTGGCCTGTGGCTGCTACGCGGGATGGCCCCTGACGGGGTGCTCACCTCCATCGACGTCGAACCCGAACACCAGCGCGCCGCCCGGCAAGCGTTCACCGACGCCGGGTTCCCGCCGTCGCGCTATCGGCTGATCATGGGGCAAGCCCTGGACGTGCTGCCCCGGCTCACCGATCGTGGCTACGACCTGGTGTTCGTCGACGCCGCGAAGCCCGAGTACCCGCGTTACCTGGAGGCCGGCGTGCCGTTGCTGCGGACCGGCGGAGTGATCGCGTTCGACAACGCCCTGTGGGGTGGCAAGGTAGCCGATCCGGCGAGTCGGGACCCGTCCTCCTTGGCGCTACGCGAGATCGGCTCAATGGTGCGCGACGACGAGACCCTGCTCCCCCTGATGCTCCCTCTGGGCGACGGCCTCCTCCTGGCCCTACGCACGACCTGAGCGCCCCCCAATCCGCGACATGGATGCTTGTCGTTGTTCTGGACTAGCCGTGCGCCGCTACCTTAGATCCAGCTTGCTGGAGGTTGTCGAGGACGGCGGACAGAGCGCGGGATAGCTCGGGGTCTCGCAGGGCAGCGTCCGGACCGAATGCCTCGTGGGCCCGCGCGAGGGACAGCTCACCGTCGAGGACCCGGGCGCCGGCGCGCCCGAGGACCTTCCGGAGCTCGGCTTGCGCTCCGGCAGCGCCTGAGGAGCTTGGGCTGGCTCCCACCACGGCGACCGGCTTACCGGTCAGCACGGCGTCACCATAGGGCCGCGACACCCAGTCGACCGCGTTCTTGAGCTGGCCGGGGATCGAGCCGTTGTACTCCGGAGTGGCGATCAGTAGGGCATCGGCGTCGGCGATGGCCAGGCGCAGGATCTGCACGGGCCACGCCGGCTCGCTCTCGTCGTCCTCGCTGAACGGCGGCACCAACCTGAGGTCATGCCACAGGTCCAGCCGCACCCCTTCGCCTGCCAGCTCGCCCGCCGCGCGGAGCAGCTTGGTGTTGTTCGAGGCCGCGCGGAGGCTTCCCGAGATGCCCAGCACGCGAATCGCTGTCATTGTGCCATTTCCTTCCCTGCCTGATTGCGCTCAAGATGCCCAAGCGCGACACCGAAGCGATCGCGACGTCCCCACGCGATGATCGCGCTGACGACCAGAAGGGCCGCCGCCGTGAGCGGGCTCACGCCCAGCATGAGGTCGGTGAACACGGCACCGACCATCACGCCGGCCAGCAGCAGCGCACCGTAGGCGACCAGCCGCGGGATCAGGATCGCCATGGCGCCGACGATCTCCAGCCCGCCGGTGAGGTAGCGGAACCACTGCCCGATACCGATCTCGTTGAACAGCTCCACCATCGGCTGGGCCCCGACCAGCTTCATGCCGCCGGCGTACAGGAACATCGCCGCGACGAGGACCTGAAGGACCCACAAAGTCACATGCCAGGCGGTTGCCCGCCCGCGCGCGGCGGTGGGATGTGTTGTCGGCATCGCCGTCTCCTTAGCTGTTTGTCACCATCAATGCTTCGACTCTGGCGAGGTCCGCTTACCGTCGGCTGCTCATCGGCTTACGGTCGGCTGCCGCGGGCGGTTATCGTCGATTCATGCGGTTCGGGGTGCTCGGCCCGCTCGCGGTGTGGACCGACGAGGGGGCACCGGTAGCGATCCCGGGTGCCAAGGTGCGGGCGCTGCTGGCCGATCTGCTCGTGCACGCCGGCGAGCCGGTGTCGGCGGACCGGCTCATCGATGAGCTGTGGGGCGACACCCCACCGGGCAATCCGGCCGGCTCGTTGCAGGCGAGGGTCTCGCAGCTGCGCCGCGCCCTGGAGCAGGCCGAGCCGGGGGGACGGGCGCTGGTGGTGTCCCGCCCGGCCGGTTACCTGCTGCAGGTCGGCGCCGACGCGGTAGATGCCGGCCGCTTCGAGGCGCTGATCGCCCGGGCACGCGCCGCCGGCGAGCCGGCGGTTAACGCGGCGCTGCTGGCCGAGGCGCTGGCAATCTGGCGGGGGCCCGCGCTCTCGGATTTCGCCGACGACTCCTTCGCCCAGCCGGCGATCACCCGGCTCGAGGAGCAGCGGCTGACCGCGTTGGAGGAGCACATCGAGGCGCGGCTCGCGCTCGGCGAGCACGGTGCGCTGGTCGGCGAGCTCGACGCCCTCGTCGCCAGGCACCCATTGCGCGAGCGGTTACGTGCGGCCCACATGCGCGCGCTCTATCTGGCCGGACGTCAGGCCGAGGCGCTGGATACCTACCAGCAGCTGCGCACGCGGCTGGGCGACGAGCTGGGCCTGGACCCGGGCCCAGAGCTCGCTCGCCTGCTGCAGGCGATCCTGACGCACGATCCGGCGCTGGCCGTCCGCCCGCCGCCGGCACCTCGCCGCACCAACCTTCCGGCACTGCTGAGCAGCCTGGTCGGCCGGACCGCGGCGGTGGCCGATGTCCGCAAGCTGATCGACACCGGCCGGCTGGTGACACTGACCGGGCCGGGTGGGGTGGGCAAGACCCGGCTCGCGCTGGAGACCGCCGCACAGCTGGCCGGCGAGCTGGCCGACGGCGCCTGGGTAGTGGAGCTGGCCGGGCACCACGATCCCTGCGACAACGTGGTCGGCTGCGTGGCGGAGCTCGTGGCGGCGGTGGTCGGCGTCCGCGATGACGCCGCGCTGATCGTGCCCCCGGCAGGCCGTCCCGCGGCGCTGATCCAGCGACTGCCTGCGGCCCTGGCGGCCAAGCAGCTGCTACTCGTGCTGGACAACTGCGAGCACGTGATC
This sequence comes from Pseudonocardiaceae bacterium, assembly GCA_050699975.1. Taxonomy (GTDB): domain Bacteria; phylum Actinomycetota; class Actinomycetes; order Mycobacteriales; family Pseudonocardiaceae. The sequence continues at coordinate 45,908 of JBOHGH010000005.1, forward strand.
GAAGAGGTCGCCAAGCTCGCTGAGCTGCTGCTGCGGTCCGCGCCCGAGCTGCGCATTCTCGCGACGAGCCGGGAGCCGCTGGGGCTGTCGGGCGAGCTGCTGTGGCCGGTACCCGCCTTGGAGCTGCCCGACCCGGCCGCCGACGGAGACCTCCCCGCGGTGGCGCAGTGCTCTGCCGTGCAGCTGTTCGTGCAGCGAGCGGCCGCGACGGCGCCGGGTTTCAGTCTCACCGAGACCAACACGGCTGCAGTCGCGGCTGTGTGCCGGCGGCTCGATGGTCTGCCCCTGGCCTTGGAGCTCGCCGCCGCCCGGGTGCGAGCGCTCCCGGTGCACGAGTTGGCGACCCGGCTCGACGACCGCTTCCGGCTGCTCGCCACCGGCAACCGGGACGCACCGGACCGGCAGCAGACGCTGCGCGCCGTGGTCGACTGGAGCTGGGAGCTGCTCACTGAGCGGGAGCAGACGCTGCTGCGGCGGCTGGGGGTCTTCGCCGACGGGTTCACACTCGCTGCCACCGAAGGGATCTGCGCCGGCGATGGGGTGGACCACGCCGACGTGCTCGATCTGCTCGCTCGGTTGGTGGACCGCTCGCTGGTCGTCGCTGAGGACGGCGGCGCACGTTACCGGCTGCTCGAGACCATCGCGGCCTACGCGCTCGAGCGCATGGACGCCGCCGGCGAGACCGACCAGGCACGCTTGCAGCACGCCACCTGGTATGCGGACCTGGCCGAGCAGGCCGACCAGCAGCTTCGAGGCCATGGCCAGCAGCGGGGGCTGGGGCGCCTCGATGCCGAGTCCGCCAACTGCCGGGCGGCGCTCGCGTGGTTAGTGGCCCAATCCGACCTGACCCAGTCCGACGCGGCGCTCGCGCTGCGGCTGGCGGGTGCGCTGGCCTGGTACTGGTTCCTGCGCGGCCGGCACGGCGAGGGCCGCTGGTGGCTGGCGAAGGCGCTGTCCACCTCGACCGACGGCCCTGCGCTGGTCGCTGCCCGGGCCAGGGCGGGAGCCGGGCTGGCTATCCTGGGTTCCCATGATCGGACCGGTGCCGACACCGCGAAGCACGGCCGCGCGGCACTCGCGCTCTACTCCGAGCTCGACGATCCCGGCGGGTTGGCGCACGCGCAATGGATGGCCGGCTTCGTCATGCTCAGCGGCGGTGTGATGTCGTCCGACACCCAGCTGGTCGATCAGGCGCTCGCGAGCTTCCGCCGGCTCGGCGACCGGTGGGGCGTGGCCGCCGCATTGAGCAGCCGCGGATGGGAACACGTGCGCCGCGGCGAGCTGCCCGACGCTCGGCGCGACGGCGAGGAGAGCTGGTCGCTGTTCTTCGAGGTCGGTGACCGCTGGGGCCAGGTACGCAGCGCCGACCTGCTCGGCGTGCTCGCCGAGATCGAGGGCGACTACGACCAAGCCACCGCGCTGCACACCAACGGACTGCGGCTGGCCGAGGAACTCGGATTGTGGCCGGTGGTCACCCAGCAGCTCGGCCGCCTCGGCCGGCTCGCCATGCTGGCCGCCGACTACCCGGCCGCGCTGACGTTGCACGAGCGCGCCCTGCGGTTGGCCCGTGATCAAGCGTTCGAGCCCGGGGCCAGCTTCGCCCAGGTCGGGCTGGGCCTGATCGCCCGGCGGCAGGGTCGGTTCGAGGCCGCGGAGGCGCTGCTGGCCGAGGTGCTCGACGCGCACCGCGTTGCGGACTTCCACCCCGGTATGGCGTTCGTGCTCGCCGAGCTCGGCTTCGTCGCCGAGCTTCGTGGCGACCCCGAAGCCGCCCGCGCCTGGCACCTGGAGGGCCTGCACTCCGCGCAGGTCTCGGGCGATCCCCGCGCCGTCGCGCTGGCACTCGAAGGGCTTGCCGGCGCTGACGTCCTGGCCGGCCACCACGGTCGAGCCGGGTATTTGTTGGGAGCCGCCGACTCCGCCCGCCGCTCAGTCGACCGGCCGCTGCCACCCGCCGAGCGCACCGACGTCGACCGGATCAGTGCGGTGGTGCAGGCAGCGCTAGGGGAGGCAGGTTTCGACAAGGCGTGGCACCGCGGTGGGTCGGCTGGTCTCGACGCCGCGCTGGTCACTGTCGACCGCGATCAGGGGTAGTCACACCGGGACGATCTCGACGTGGATTCCGGATGCGGCTGCCAGCGCCACGAGATCCTCGGCGTCCGGTCGGCCGCCGGATTGAACCACTCCGCGCGACAATGGCCTGCGCTTGCATACCTCGGGAGACCTATCCATCTGGGCGTCCATGATCTCACTGCGCTCGCGGCGCGCTTCCCAGCTCCCACAGATCCGCATCAATGAATACTGGAATGCTCACAGTCGCGCTTCTTTGAGGGCTGAGACGGCACGGCCGTCATGATCGAGTCAACTGTGCGGTCTGAGTCGGCTCCAGGGCAATAGTCGGGCGTGTGTCTGTCGGTGCCGCGGCCCCGTGAACTCGACGAGAGCCACGTCTGGCCGGACTGAAATGTCGCTGGCGTCGAGTTCACGGACAGTGCCCCGGGCCAGCCAGCCAGGGAACACGCGTGGTCGGGATGGGGCGACGCCCGGTTAGTCATACCGTAATCTAGAGCATTACAAAGGCCGTGGTATTGTTGTGGCGATCTAGCGACAATTCACCTTAGCGCGGGCCAGCCGGTCGTCCCATGCTGCGTTCAAGTAGCCCCACCCTGAACCCAGGTGCCCAGATGAGTAGTGTCCCACTCGGCCATATCCGGAGTCTGCACGGTACCGAACTAGGACCTCACATCAACCGGTTCGAGTGCTGTGGTTGATTGTTGAGGTGGTGGTCGACCCAGCTGGCATTCTACTGGCAGCTGACAGGGAAAAGATTCAGATTTACACTGCACTAATTCTCCCGATCCGGTCACGGGTGCGAGCATATTGGTGTCATCCAGCACCTACCAGGACAGACCGATCTACTGCATGGAGGCAAGCATCACGGTCCGACAAGTCGCCGGGCAGGCCGACACCTCTATGCCGCTAATTACACCTGCGGAGAGCAGATCTTCGACGAGGCGGCGTCACCAACGTCGGCGAAGTGGTCAAGCCTGTGCGATCGCGGCGGGCACGACGTCAGTCCGGCTGAAGTCTTCGCCTTTGAACAGCAGGGGCTCACCAGCGCTTTTCGCCAGGGCGTAGGCGAAACAGTCGCCGAAGTTAAGCTGCGCCGGATGCGTGCTGCCCTTGCCGAAATCCCGGTAGGCGGCCCGGGCGATGGCTGCCTGCTCAGCGGTGACCGGTTCGATGACCAGGCGTGCCTTGGTGAACAGATCGTCGACGTTCCTGCTGGCGATCGGATCGCGACTGGCGTCGATCACGATCGCGGTTTCGAGATAGATTGCGGCGGAGATGCGGGGTGCCTGCGCCGCGGCAAGGGCGAGAGCGAAGGTCTCGGCCTCGGGCTCGTCACGCAAAATCGCGATCAGCGCCGAGGTGTCGACGATCAACGGGGCAACCCCCGATCGTCGTACAGCAGCTCGCCGTGCTCGGTGCGCAGCGTTGGCTCGCGCAGCCGCGGCGCGGTGTCACGGCCGATCGCGAGCAGCGCCTGCGCCCGAAGCTGGGTGTCGCCGTGCTCCCGGCGGACGCGTTCCAGCCGCTCCTGAACGGCCGTTGTCACGGCCTGGGTCAAGCTCTCCCCGGTCAGTTGCGCCAGCTCTCTGGTCAGCTCGTGCGTTTCATCGCTCTTGATGTTGAGGCTCATCGCATCAACCACTATTCCTCCGGGGTAGAAAGCCGAGTCTACCGCGGAGGAAGTCTCGAAGGTCAGTGGCCGGCGGCTGGCACCGTGGCCGAGAGGATGCTGTAGAACCACGCGTCGTGCCGCAGCGCCTGGTACTGGCGGATCGAGGCGATCACATTGCCGTGCTGGACGTCGGAGCGAACACCCGTGAGGCGGCCGAACACGGCCAGCGGGTAGGTCCAGTAGGCCATGCGGTACAGCCGACGCAGGGACGGGCGGGTGTGCACCGTCACATCATCGAGCTGTGCATCGACGAATCCGGTTTCGGACAGGTGCACTAGATGTTCTTCGGGGGTGTCGATGTCGGGAACGGCCCAGCCGTCCAGCCATTCATGGAGCAGCCGCTCGCCGGTCTGGTCGAGCGGGCGGGCGGCCCGGACGAAGTCGGCGACGACCACCCGTCCACCAGGACGCAGCAACCGGGCAGCTTCCCGGTAGAAGGCAGCCTTGCGGGGCGCGTGGCACAGGCTCTCGACCGCCCACACGATGTCGAAACTCGCATCCGGGAAGGGCGTCGCGGTGAAATCGGCCTGTTCGAAGCGGACACGGTCGGCCAGCCCGCGCCGGGCGGCGTGGCCCCGCGCCATCGCGACCTGCTTGGCGGCCAACGTGATCCCGACGACGTCGACATCGCGCTCTTTGGCCAGCCACAGGCTGCTACCGCCGACTCCGCAACCAGCATCCAGGACGCGCTCGCCAGGCTGGATCCTCACCCGCTCCGCCAGCACCCGATTCATGTTCTTCAGCGCGTCGGTGTGACCGCGGGTGCTGTCATCGGTGTAACCGAAGTGGACCGCGAGGTTGTCGCCGTTGAGCCAGAGCACGCGATAGTCGAGCCAGGTTTCGTCGTAGTAGCCGACGATCGCCTTCGTGAGTGGGTCGGCCGGCGCTGGGTCGGACGCCTCGTCTCGGGTGGTCATGGACGGCCTCCCAGTATTGATGATCGATTCAAGCCTACCGGGGTATGGGGTGGCTCAGCCTGGGCGGCGCCACGCCAGCAGAACCGCGGCCAGCGGCCAGAGCGCCTGGGCTCCGGCGAGGACCCGCTCAGACAGCCCCACACGCGGACCGTCGCCGAGGATTTCGAGCCCGAACCAGCCCAGCATCCCGAACAGACCTGAGGCGGCAACGAGCCAGACGGCAGGTCTTGGCGTGGTGGCGCGCCGCGCCGCCAGCGCGGGCCACAGCGACAGCGCGGGGAAGACGATCGTCGCGGCAGCGACGTGGGCAGTCGAGTCGCCGGTGACCGGTTGCGGGAAAGCGGCCAGCAAGACAGTGGCGATCCCGCCGGTGGCGAGCAGCAGACGACCCGGAACCGCTGCCGACCGCAGCCCCACAGCCGTGATCGCATGGCACACGCCGACGCCGGCCAGCGCCGTGGTCATGATCCAGCGGTCGGTGGCGCCGCGGGCAGCCAGCTCACTGATCGTTTGGCTCACCGGGTCGAAGCCACCCGCCTGCCGTGCAGCGGCGAGTTGCCAGCCACCGATCAGCAGCACCGGCGCGCAGGTCGCGGACAGCAGAGTCCACCGAGGTACGGTTCGCACCTTCGCCAGGCTAGCGCCACCGGCTACTCGGCGTGAGCGCCTTTGCCGAGCACGACCACACCGCCACCGCTGACCGTGTAGCGCTCCCGGTCCAGCTCGGGGTCCACGCCGACCTGGGCGCCATCGGGTATCACCACGTTCTTGTCCAGGATCGCCCGACGCACCACGGCCCCCTTCCCGACCCGAACACCGGGTAACAGCACGCTGCCCTCGACGTGGGCACCGGCCTCGACCACGACGTCGCCGGACAGCACCGAATGGCTCACCAGCGCGGCCGAGACGATCGAGCCCGCTCCCACGATCGACTCCTGGGCGCTGCCGCCCTGGACGAACTTCGCGGGCGGCAGGGGGGGCATCGCGGTGCGGATCGGCCACGCCTGGTTGTAGAGGTTGAACACCGGATGCACCGATACGAGGTCCATGTGCGACTCGTAGTAGGTGTCCAGCGTGCCGACGTCGCGCCAGTAGCCACAGTCCCGATCGGTGGCCCCGGGCACCACGTTGTCGGCGAAGTCATAGACCGCCGCTTCGCCGGCATCGGCCAGCATCGGGATCACGTCGCCGCCCATGTCGTGGTCGGAGTCGTGGTTGGTGCTGTCAGCGCGCAGCGCGGACAGCAACATGTCGGTGGTGAACACGTAGTTACCCATCGACGCGAAGGTCACCTCAGGGTCGTCCGGAGTTCCCGGTGGCACCGCCGGCTTCTCCAGAAACGCGGTGATCCGCCCGGAGGCATCAGCGCCGATACACCCGAAGGCGCTGGCCTGATCGCGCGGCACCCGGATCCCGGCGACGGTCACGCCCGCGCCGGTGGCGATGTGCTGAGCCACCATCTGCGACGGGTCCATCCGGTACACGTGGTCGGCACCGAAGACGACGATGTATTCGGGCCGCTCGTCGTAGACAAGGTTGAGCGACTGGTAGATCGCATCCGCGCTGCCGGTATACCAGCGCGGGCCGAGCCGCTGCTGCGCGGGCACCGGGGTGATGTACTGCCCCAGCATCGACGACAGCCGCCACGTTGTGGTGATGTGCCGGTCCAGCGAGTGCGACTTGTACTGGGTAAGTACGCAGATCCGGATGTACCCGGCGTTGACCAGATTGGACAGCGCAAAGTCGATCAAACGATAGTTGCCCCCGAACGGCACGGCCGGTTTTGCCCGGTCCGCGGTGAGCGGCCACAATCGCTTACCCTCACCGCCGGCAAGGACGATGCCCAGCACGTGCGGCTGCCCTTTCACGATATGTCACCCTAGCCCCGGTTCGGCGGACGAGCCACGTGACACTCGCCAGCGGTTATGGCTGTTCATGCGTGTGTCATTTCTGGGTACACCGCCGGGGTTGATCGCCGGGTTCATCGCCGGGACGCTAGCGTGACGCGGCGTGCGTATCGGAGTCCTGACCCGGGAGTACCCACCCGAGGTGTACGGCGGCGCAGGGGTGCACGTCAGTCACCTGGTGTCCGAGTTGCGGCAGCGGTGTCAGATCCAGGTGCACTGCTTCGGCGCCCCCCGTCCGGAGGCGCCCCATCTGGAGGTGTACAGCCACGCTGTTGCGCCGGGGCTCGCTGCTGCCAACCTTGCCCTGCAGACCCTGTCAGTGGACCTGGCCATGGCCGACGCGCTGGGTGACGTGGACCTGGTGCACTCGCACACCTGGTACACGAATATGGCGGGTCACCTGGCCCGGACCCTGCACGGCGTGCCGCACGTGGTCACCGCGCACTCGCTGGAGCCCCGCAGGCCGTGGAAGGCCGAGCAGCTCGGCGGTGGATACCGAGTGTCGTCCTGGGTGGAACGCACCGCCTATGAGCACGCCGACGCGGTCATCGCGGTGAGCGACGGCATGCGCGCCGACTTGTTGGACTGCTACCCGGCCGTGCACCCCGAGCGGGTGCACGTGGTGCGCAACGGCATCGACACCAGCACCTACCGCCCGGTCGAGGAGACCGATGTGGTTCGCCGGCTCGGGGCCGACCCGGCGCGGCCGATCGTCGCGTTCCTAGGGCGGATCACCAGGCAGAAGGGAGTCGGGCACCTGCTTGCGGCGGCGCACCACATCGATCCGGCTGCTCAGCTGCTGCTGTGCGCGGGCGCGCCGGACACCGCGGAGATCGAGGCCGAAGCCCGCACTGCCGTCGCGACGCTGTCCGCAGCGCGCCCTGGGGTGATCTGGGTGCCGGACATGCTGGCCATCGCCGACGTCCGGCAGGTGCTTTCCGCGGCCACCGTGTTCGCCTGCCCTTCGGTCTACGAGCCGCTGGGCATCGTCAATCTCGAAGCGATGGCGTGTGGTACGGCGGTGGTCGCCTCCGCTGTCGGCGGAATCCCGGAGGTTGTCGACGACGGCGTGACCGGTCTGCTGGTGCCTTATGACGAACAGGACCCCGAAAGATTTCAGCGGAGCTTCGCGCACCGCGTCAACGAGCTACTGGCCGATCCGGACCGGGTCACGGCAATGGGCCAGGCAGGGCGCAAGCGAGCCATCACAGAGTTCTCCTGGTCCACAGTCGCCGAACGCACTGTCGATCTCTACCGCAAGCTCCTCTCCTGACCCGACCCCCCTTGCCGCGTTCTGGATGCAGACTGCTGTAAATAGTGCCCTGGTTGATGCATTCTGCATCCAGAACGTGGGTTAGTGGGGGGAGCGCCAGTTGATGGTGGGGCGTAGGGTTGATGGGTCGGCTCGGGTTATGTGTTGCTCGACGATGCTGAAAAGGGAATCGATCAGCGTGTCGGAGAGCAGGTGCGGCGCCAAGCCCAAATCCACCAGGCCGGTGTGAATCACGTTGTAGTAGTGCTCATCGAGCTCTACCCGGGGATTGTCCAGGTACTCGATCTCCACATTCCCCGGGAAGCTGGCCGAGACGGTCTTCGCGATATCAGCGACCGACATCGCCTCGGTGATCTGGTTGAAGACCCGGAATTCGCCGGCGTCGGCCGGGTTCTCGCAGGCCAGCCGGATGCACTCGACAGTATCCCGGATGTCGATGATGCCCCTGGTCTGCCCACCCGTCCCGTAGACGGTCAGCGGGTGCCCGAGCACCGCCTGAATCACGAACCGGTTGAGCACGGTGCCGAAGACGGCGTCGTAGTCCAACCGGGTGGCCAGCCGGGGGTCCCGCACGGTCTGATCGGTCTGCTGGCCATAGACCACGCCCTGGTTGAGGTCGGTTGCCCGCAGCCCCCAGATCCGGCAGCCGAACTCGATGTTGTGACTGTCATGCACCTTCGAGAGGTGATAGAAGGAACCCGGCTTCTTGGGAAAGAGCATCCGGTCGGTTCGGCCGTTGTGCTCGACGGTGAGCCAGCCCTCCTCGATGTCGATGTTCGGGGTGCCGTACTCGCCCATCGTGCCGAGCTTGACCAGATGGATATCGCGATCCACCTCGGCGATCGCGAACATCACGTTCAGGGTGCCGATGACGTTGTTCGACTGGGTGTACACCGCGTGCTTGCGATCAATCATCGAGTACGGGGCCGAGCGCTGCTCGGCGTAGTGCACGATCGCGCCGGGTCGAAAACTGCGTACCGCGTCGAGGATGAACCCGGCGTCGCACAAGTCACCGACAAAGAGTTCAAGTTGCTGTCCGGAAACGTCACGCCACGCCTGTATCCGGTGCCGCAACGGCTCGATGGGCACCAGACTCTTCAGGCCCAACTCATCGTCGTAGGCGCGCCGAGCGAAATTGTCCAGGACGGCGACATGGTGGCCCCGATCCGACAGATGCAAGGCGGTCGGCCAACCCAGGTAACCGTCACCACCAAGAATGAGGATCCGCACCGTGTTGCCCTCCAGCCGTGAACCAGCCATCAGTGGATGCATTGCCTATCAGATGACCCCGGCCAGCGCCAACAGCGCCCGCCACCCGGGAACGGTGGCGACACCGTCTGCCAGGATGGCGGGGTGCTCCGACGGCTCGCCAGCTCCCGACTAGCGAGGCTGTTCACCCGGTTCGCCGCGGGCACGGCAGTGTCCACGGTCTGCAGCCAGCTGGCGTTCGTCCTGATGTTCGGGTTTATCGCAGCCTCGGCCACGGTCTCCGGAGCGGTGGCTTTCGTCGCCGGCGCGGTGCCGAACTTCCTCATCCACCGGTACTGGACGTGGCGTCGCTCCGGCCCAGTGGGGATACGGGGTGAACTGATGCCCTACCTGGTGGTGATCATATTCAGCGGTCTGGTGGCGATCGGTATCACCGCCGGCGTGGACCGGCTGATCGGCGAGACCATCAACGACCGCGCACTGCGCACCGTTGTTGTCGCGGTGGCCTTCAACGCTAGCTACTTGCCGCTTTTCATACTCAAGTTCGCGCTGCTGGACCGGCTGGTATTCGGCACTGACGAAGCCAAGCGCCGCCGTGCCCAACGCCGTCGTGACCAGCGTTCCCGCGACCAGGTGCCCACCATCACCCGGGCATAGCGCATCCCGTACACGAGGTTGTTGCCCTTTTTGGTCTGGCCCGCGGTGCGGGCCCGCATCGTCATGGGCTGCTCCAGCACCCGGTAGCCGAACGAGATCACCCCGAGCAGCAGTTCGGAGGCCTGGTACTGGGCCTGCGTCAGCGTGACGGCGTCGGTGACCTCGGCCTTCATCGCGCGAAAACCGAACGAGGTGTCCGTCAGCCGCTGCCGGGTCAGTGCACTGGCCAGCCCCGCGAACAACCGCACTCCGACGTGGCGCACCGGGTCGGAGGTCTCCTGACGACCCAGCACTCGCGAGCCGGTGACGAAGTCGGCCTCATCGTCGATCAACGGCTGCAGCAGCAGCGGCAACTCGTCCATGTCGTACTGGCCGTCGGCGTCGGTGGTGACGATGTAGCGGGCGCCACCGTGGCGAGCCAGCCCGTAACCGAGCCGCAGCGCTGCGCCCTGACCCCGGTTGGTCGGCGCCTCGCAGACCCGGGCACCGTGCCGGCGAGCCACCACTGCGGTGCCGTCGGTGCACCCGTCGACGATCACGAGGGTGTCCACCGGCAGACCGCAGCTCGTCGAGGGAACCGCGTCGAGCACTGCGCCGATGCCGTCGGCCTCGTCATAGGCCGCGATGACCACCACAACCGGGGCACACCGCAGCTCTCCCGCCGACCGGGTGAACTCGGCGAGCATGGCGGTGTCCACCGGATCGGGATAGGGCTGCATCGGGGGGCTCAGCTTCAGCCGTGGGCCTGGCCTGCGCAGCGGTCCGGTGAAGGCGGTGATCCCCAGCGCCCCGGCCATCGGCAGCAGCACCAGCCCGGGCAACTGGTAGCGCCAGGAGAACTCGAAGGCCGCTGCGGTCATCAGCACGGTGACCCCGAGCCCGGCCACCAGCAGGCTGGCGGCGCGGATCCCCGATCGGCGGGCGTTGCCGACCCCGAGACCGCCGAGCAGTCCTGCGACCAGCGCCAGGCCGAGCAGCGGGCCCGGCGTGTACCCGACGGTGAGCTGGTAACCCCGCAGCACGGTGGCAAGTTCGGAGTTGACACTGATCGGGACGTCACCGAACTGGCGCACCATCGCGGCGACCTGCTGCGATTCCCACCAGTACGGGTAGGAGGTCTGGAAGTGCCACCGGTCCACTGGTACGTCCTGCGCGGCATCGAGGCGGATCGGGCGCCAACCCTTCAGGAAGTCCTTGCCCACCGCCACGGTGAGGTCGAGTGGCTGGTTGGCGAACACCGTGCGGGCGAAGGAGGCCTGGATCGCGCCCATCGACTCGCCGGGCGGCAGCGTGACCGTCCTGACCGGGGACGCGTCGTGATGGGCGTAGTAGTCGACGCCGAAGCGCTGGGCACGCGGCTGCACCGGGCAGATAGCGCGCTCCCACGTCCCGGCCGGGAGCCGCTCGCAGTCGGCGATGACCGCGGCGCGGCCGTAGAGCACGCTGTCGCCGGCACCACTGAGGCCCCAGCCACCGGTGGAAACCCGGTAGTAGCCGGCGTAGCCGACGAGGAGCACTGCGAAGGCTGCGACCATCGCCGCCGCCCGCAGCCCGATCCGCCGCCAGCCAGTCCGACTGGCCCACAGCGATCCAGCGACGACCAGGTAGCCCAGTGCCGGGACCAGCATGGTGATCCCGACCAGTCGCACGATGACCGCGAAACCGATCAGGGCTCCGGCGCCGGCGGCATGCCACGGACTGGGTAGCCCGCGCCAGGTCAACACCCAGATGATCGCCACCAGCAGCGCCTGGAACCAGACGTCGGACATGATGTTGTGCTCGATCTGCAGCTGGTAGGCGTCGAGCAGCATCGGCGCGGTCGCCAGCGCAGCCAGCCAACGGCGGGCACCGTGGCGCAGCAGCAGCAGATAGATCGCCACGGCGACGCCTAGCCCGAGCAGGTGCTGCACGACTGTCACCCCGCGCAGGCCGCCCCAGGGCAGCACGACGTTGAGGATCAGGTTGTAGCCGATCGGGCGCAACCCGTCGGGACGCAGGCTGTGGATGTTGTCCAGGTAGCTGAACGAGTCGATGTAGAGGATCGCGGGCTGGTAGGCCAGCACGGTGAGCACCCGCAAGCCGGCACCCACCGCGAGCAGCCCCAGCAGCATCCAGTGCAGACGCAACCAGTGCGGCCAGCGGGAGGCCATTGTTAGTGCGCCGGAATTCGGGACGCCGGGCTCGGGTCGTGCCAGCAGGTCCGTCAACGGTCCGGACCGCCTGCGGCAGTTACTGTGCCGGCTACCACGCCAGCGACCGTGCCGGCGCCCGCGAAGTCCTTCCACACCGTGGCCAGCCCGTCGGCCAGCGACACCGACGGCCGGTAACCCAGCTGCTCGCGGGCTCGGCTGATGTCGACAATCACCGCGGGCATCTCGCCCGGCTTGGCGGCAATGTGCTCTGCGTCCAGCGCGCTGCCAGTGACCGTGCGCGCCGCCTCGAGGAGTTCCAGCACGGTCACCGAATGACCGGAGCCGATGATCGCAGTACCGGTGAAGCGCCGGTCCCAGGCCGCCAGCACGGCCTGGGACGCGTCATCGACGTGCACGAAGTCGCGCCGCTGCAGCCCGTCGCCGTAGATCTGGATGCCCTGGCCGTTCAGCGCGGCGCGCATCAATCGCGCCACGAAGCTGTCCTTGTGCCCCATCCCAGGGCCGTAGATGTTGGTGAATCGCAGGGCGCAGGTGTCCATGCCGTAGGCACCCGCGTAGCCGCACAGCAGCATCTCGGCGGCCGCCTTGGTGGCGCCGTAGGGAGTCAGCGGGCGCAGCGGCGCCGCCTCGCTCACCGTGGTGTGGCCGGCGTCACCGATCACCGCGTTGGTGGAGGCCAGGATGAACCGCCCGATCCCGGCCTGCCGGCAGCATTCGAGCAGGTCCTGGGTCACCGCCACGTTCGCCTGATAGGTGGCCGCCGGATGGTTCACCGAGCGCAGCACCGACGTCAGGGCGGCCAGGTGCACCACGCCGGTCACGTCTCTGCCGTCCAACGCGTCGGCGATCACCCCTGGATCGGTGAGATCACCGACGACGCTGCGGACCGCCGGGTCGGGATGCGCCCTGCGGTCGACCACGGTGACCGGGTTGCCCCGGCTGGCGAACGCAGCGACGGCGACGCGACCGACGAATCCTGCTCCCCCGGTGATCACGACCCGACCATGGAGAACTGGTGGCGTTATCATCGGCGCGGAGCCTAGCCGTTGAACGAGCAGGCCAATTCGATCAGGGTGCGGGTGGCGAACCCGGTGCCGCCCGCGTTGACCTCGTCATAGTCCTGCTCGGCGCGGGCCGGACCGGCGATGTCGAGGTGCGCCCAGGGCAGCCCAGCGGTGAACTCCCGCAGGAACAGGGCCGCGGTGATGCCACCGGGTCCGGGCGGACACTGCCGGAGGTCCGCGATGTCGGAGCGGACCCCGTCGACATGGTCGGCGACCAGCGGCATCGGCCACCAGTCTTCACCGGCCGTCTCGCCCGCCGTCCGGATGCGCTCAGCGAGCTCGGGACCGGTGGCGAACAACCCACCGGTGCGCAGACCCAGGGACACCTTCATCGCCCCAGTCAGCGTCGCGACGTCGACCAGCGTGCTGGGCGCCAGTGTGCGCACCGCATGGGCCAGCGCATCGGCCAACACCAGCCTGCCCTCCGCGTCGGTATTGGACACCTCGGTGGTGGTGCCACCCACCTGCTGCACCACGTCTCCTGGGCGCAACGCCGACCCGGAAACGTGGTTCTCCGCGCAGGGCACCAGCCCGGTGACCCGCAGCGGCAGCTGCAGCTGGCCGATGGCCAGCAGCGCGGCGATCACCGCGGCACCTCCGGACATGTCGGTGCGCATCAGGTGCATGTTGTCGGCCGGCTTGATCGAGATTCCCCCGGTGTCGAAGGTGATGCCCTTGCCGACCAGCACCAGGTGCCCTTCGGTGTTCACTTCGAGTGGTCGCCAGGCCAGCTCGAGTAGCCGTGGCGCGCGGGCCGAGCCGCCGCCGACCGCGAGTACTCCCCCGAAGCCGTGCTCGGCCAACCACCGGTCGTCACGCACCGTAGCCTGCAGGCCAGGCACCGTGGCGGCCAAGCGAGCGGCGGTCGCCGCGAGCCATCTCGGGTCCTTGTGCCCGCTCGGGGTGTTGGCGAGGTCCCGGGCCAGCCCGGTGGCGCGGCCGAGCACCTGTGCCCTGGCGACCGCGGTGGCAAGCGGTTGCGGTGCATGCCCAGGGGGCGCGACCAGCCGCACGGTGGTCGTCCACGGGGGACGGTCGCTGCTGGTCAGTTGGTAACGGTGTGAGCCCACCACGCACCCCAGCGCAAGTGCCGCCGCCTGGGGGGCAGTCATGCCGAGCGGTAGGTGCACCTGCACGGTGCGCGATGCCCGCCGCCCAGCCGCGGCGGCGCCCGCTAAGCGCGTCGACGTAGCCCGGATCAGCGCACCGCCGGCCGCCCGCCAATGCTGCGCGTCGCCCTGCCCAATTCCCAGTAACCACCCGTGATCGGGTCGCGCCATGGTCAGTGGCACCACGTGCACGGACCCTGCGGTGGCGCGCACTCGGTACCGGACCAGCCACCGCTCGTCCACCCCGAGCGTGTCTGCGCCGGGACCCAAGACCGGCGGATCGTCCACCGTGGACATCTCAGGTGAGGACGGTCCAGACCGGCACTGCCCATTCGGCGATGAACCGTTCGGCGATGGTCCGTTTGAGAATGGTCCGTGTGACGGCTGCCCGACCAGGACGACATCAGGCACCCCGGGACTGCGCCGCGCCTGGACCCAGACCTCGACCAGGGCAGTGGGGACCTTCGGTGTCGCGGGCACTGATGTCCTCCCGGTCAGCGCGTGACGAGGCGCCGGTGCGCCTTCCAGGCGCCGGCCGAGGCCACGTGACGATCGACGGTGGGGTGCAGACCGTCACTCCACGACGGCTCGTAATGCCTCGCCAAGTTCGCCTGCCTCGTCCGCCGACATCTCGACGACGAGCCGTCCACCGCCCTCGAGGGGGACGCGCATCACGATGCCCCGTCCCTCCTTCGTCACCTCGAGGGGACCGTCGCCGGTCCGTGGCTTCATGGCCGCCATAGCGTGCTCCCTCCATGCATTCGTCACCGCAGGTGGCCACGCGACACCGGTGACCCCCTGCATTCTCCCTTATCGCCGCAGAGCCCCGAAAAGCAACCGATGATCTCGGGCAGGCGCAGCCCACCGTCCACCTGGGACCCGTGCGCCCATCAGCGCCGGAGCTCATTGCGCGGCGCGGCGGAAGCAACCGGCGAGATGGTCGTCGACCATCCCGGTGGCCTGCATGAGCGCATGGCAGGTGATGGGACCCACGAAGGTGAAGCCACGACGTCGCAGGGCGCGGGCCAACGCCTCGGACTCGGGGGTGCGGGCCGCCACGTCGGCCACGGTGCGTGGTGCGGGGCGCCCGGCGGGGTCGGGCGCGTAGGACCACAACAGGGCGTCCAGGTCCTCGCCGAGCTCGGTGGCTGCCCTGGCGTTACGCACCGTCGCCTCGATCTTGGCGCGATTGCGGACGATGCCTGCGTCGGTGAGCAGGCGACTCACATCGTCATCGGTGAACGCGGCGACCGTAGCCGGGTCGAAGCCCGCGAAGGCCAGCCGGAAGGCGTCCCGCTTGCGCAGGATCGTCAGCCAGGACAGGCCCGACTGGAACGCCTCCAGGCTGAGCCGCTCGAACAGGGCAGCCTCGCCATGCAGGGCAACCCCCCACTCGGTGTCGTGGTAGTCGCAGTAGTCGGGGGCCGAGATCGCCCACGGGCAGCGCGGGCGCCCGTCCGGGCCCGGAGCTGGGCCTGACCCGGCGCTCACCTGGAGTAGCCCTGACAGAGCGGCGCTTTGACGGCGGCCCGCGCGGTCAGGTTCACTGCTGCGCTTCCAGCTCGGCCACTCGGGCGCGCAGCGCGTCGAGCTCGGCAGCGGCCCGTTGCAGCGTCCAATCCACTTCGGACATCCGGTATCCGCGCAACACCTGGGCGAACCGCACGGCGCGCACGTCGTCGCCGATGATCGGTCCGTCTGGCAGCCAGGTCGGGGTAGCGTCCGGCGGTAGTGCGGCCAGCTCCTCGCCCCGGCCGAAGACCAGCGAGGCGACCAGGAAGACCACCGCGGCCACCACCACCGCGACAACAAGATAGATCAGCACCGTGCCCACGTGCCCGATCGTGGCACGTTGGTGGCTCTTCAAGGACGGCCAACCCCCCTCGCCGCCGCCGCAAACCGCTACCAACCCCTGCTGACGTCAGGAGGGGTTGGTAGCGGTTAATGACCTTCCGGACCGGGGTTGGCCGTCCTTGAAGAGCCACCAACTCAGGCTGAGCGCGCGGGTAGCACGTCGCGCATCGGCGGGCGGTCGGCCACCAGCACCCCGGTCTCAGTAGGCATGAAGCGGCCACCGAGCTGCACGAACTGGGCGATGCCCGCCGATCCCGAGACCTCGGCCACCCCGCAGCGAGGCAGCGCAGCGCCGAGAATCTGCCGGGACATCACGCCGAGCTCGAGCAACGAGCGATTGCGGTGCTTGCGCACCCCGAGGTTCACCTGAGCCAGCCCGGCCAGCCCATAGCCAGTGTGCACGTCGAGTAGCAAACCGATCTCCACGCCGTAACCGGCAGCGAACGGCACCGACTCCAGGAACGTGCGGCTCGCCGCATACTCGCCACCCAGCGGCTGCACCACCCCAGCCAGCTCGGGGCGCAGCGCGTTGAGCAGCGGTCGGGCCAGCAGCTCGGTGACCCGGCCGCCGCCAGTACCCGCCTCGACGCTGTCCATCCGGAGCGGACGCCGGTAGAAGCCCTTGACCAGCTGGACCTGGCGCCCCATCCGAAGATGGCGCTGATGGCACAACAGCAACGGCCCGAGCAGCGCAGGCACGAACCCGAAATCGAAGTCGACCAGGTCGGAGTCGATGAACACGAGAAAATCGCCCGAGGTGGCTGCCAAAGATCGCCAGAGCACCTCACCCTTGCCCGGCCACGGCTCCAGCTCGGGCAGTACATCACCGCGGTGCACTACCCGGGCACCGGCCTCGTGGGCCACCTCGACGGTCCGGTCGCGTGAACCCGAGTCCATCACCACCAGCTCGTCGACCAACCCCCCGACCAACGGTCGCAGCTCACCGACCAGCGCGCCCACCGTGGCCTCCTCGTTCAGCGCGGGCAACACCACGCTGACGGTCCGGCCCTGCTTCGCAGCCACGAGCTCCTCGACGGTCCACGGCACGCGGTGCACGGTGGACCGGCAGAACCACCGCCGGGTCTGCGGAAGCAGCGCCGGTCCCTTCATTCCGGTTCCCGCATGGTCAGGCCCCGGATGGCGCTTGCCGGTGGTCGGGTTCCGGCAATCGAGGCCACCATCTCCAGCACGCGGCGGGTCTGGCGCACCTGGTGCACCCGGAACACCCGGATACTGGCCCAGGCGGCGATCGCGGTAGCCGCCAGAATGCCATCCAGCCGGCCGTCCATCCCGGCGTCGAGGGTCTCCCCGAAGTCCTTGTTCGACAGCGTCATGAGCACTGGCCACCCGGTGGCGACCAAGTCGTGGCTGCGGCGCAGTAGCTCCAGGCCAGGCCAGGTGTCCTTGCCGACGTCGCGCGTGGGGTCGATCAGGATCGCCTCCTTCTGAACACCGAGCCCGACCAGCGTCGTGGCCTGCGCGGTGAGATCGTCGATGACGTCGCGCACTACGTCGGTGCCGGGGATCCGGGGTGGTCGGGTTCGCCGCGATGCGCACCCGGTGTACCGGCACACCACGCCGCACCTGCGCTCGGCGGCGACCTCGGCGAGCTCGAGATCGGCACCCGCCCAGCTGAGGATGTCGGCTCCAACCTCGAGCACCGGCCGCGCCACGTCGCACCGCCAGGTCTGGACACTGATCAGAAGCTCGGGGTAGCGCTCACGGACGGCAGCCACGAAAGCCACCACTCGGCGGGTGTCCTCCGCCGCCCCGATGTCCAAGATATCGGCACCCTCGTGCACAGCGCGATCTACTGCAGCCATCGCGACCTGGTCGGGGTGAGAGTCGGGGTAAGTGACACCGCGATCGGAGCGCAGGTTTGGGGTCGGCGCGACGGTGGCCATCACCGCCGCCCGGTCGGCGGGCAATCCCCGAGCCCCGAACCGGACCGTGGGCACTGGTCGGCCGGCTCGGGGAGTCATCCGGCAGCCGCTTGCAGTGAAGTCTCGACGTCGGTGGTGACAAACAGCGCCGGCCCGCAGCAGACGCGAACGCGCCACCCGCTCAATGCGCGTCCTGCCAGGCCTGGTAGGACGCGCCGACCAGCCGCACCACCTCGTCCACATCGTCGGTGATGTGCAGCAGGGCAAGCTCAGCCTCGGTGATCTTGCCCTGCGCCACCACTGTGTCGGCGAGCCACGAGTGCAGCCCGCCCCAGTAGGCTCGTCCGAGCAGGACGACGGGGAACTTGGTGACTTTCTTGTTCTGCACCAGGGTGAGCGCCTCGAACAACTCATCCAGGGTGCCGAATCCGCCGGGCAGGCAGACGAAGGCCTGGGCGTACTTGATGAACATGGTCTTGCGGGTGAAGAAGTAGCGGAAGTTGATTCCGAGGTCGACCCAGGGGTTGAGACCCTCTTCGAAGGGCAGCTCGATGCCCAGCCCCACCGACAGACCGCCCGCCTCGGACGCCCCGCGGTTGACCGCCTCCATCGTGCCGGGACCACCACCGGTGATCACCGTGAAGCCGGCGGCAGCGAGCGCGGCGCCCAGCGCACGGCCGGTGGCGTACTCCGGATGGTCCCGGTGGGTACGAGCCGAGCCGAACACGGTGACCGCCCTGGGCAGCTCGGCGAGCGCTCCGAAGCCCTCCACGAACTCAGCCTGAATGCGCAGCACCCGCCACGGGTCGGTGTGCACCCAGTCGCTGGGGCCCCGCGAGTCCAGCAGCCGCTGATCGGTAGTGGTCGCCTCGTTGCGTCGACCCCGCCGCAGCACCACGGGCCCGCGCTGCTTCTCCTGGGGCCGCTCGTCGGGCCCCCCATTCCTGTCGAGCCCTCGCGACCCGTCTACCGGCATGACGCCAGCCTAATGACCTGACTTTGTCCGCCCCGGCGGCACCGAAGCGCCACGGGGCTAGCCCCGCGAAGGCAGGGAACTGGGAGCCGGTGGAGAAGCGGTGCCGCCGGTCAGGTAACGCCGCAGCACCTCAGTGCAGGCAGTGATCTGATCGGTGTGCACATGCTCCTCCCGGGTGTGCGCGAGGTTGGGGTCGCCGGGACCGTAGTTCAGCGCCGGGATTCCCAGCGCGGCGAAGCGGGATACATCCGTCCAGCCGTACTTCGCGACCGGTGTGACCCCGATGGTGGCCAGGAACTCCTGCGCCGCCGGAGCGTCCAGGCCCGGTAGTGCACCGGGAGCGCCGTCGGTGAACTCGAGGTCGAACCCGTCGAGCACCTCACGGACGTGCACCTGCGCGTCGGGCAGCGAGCGGTCCGGGGCGAAGCGGAAGTTGACCGCCACGTCGCAGGCGTCGGGTACCACGTTGCCGGCGACTCCGCCGGAGATGCCCACCGCCTGCAACCCTTCCCGGTAGGTGCACCCGTCAATCTCGACGCTGCGCGGCCGGTAGCTTCCGAGCCGGGCCAGCACCTCACCGGCAGCGTGGATCGCGTTATCCCCCAGCCACGACCGTGCACTGTGTGCGCGACGACCGACGGTGCGCACGGTGACCCGCAGGGTGCCCTGGCAGCCCGCCTCGACGGCACCATTGGTGGGTTCGGCCAGGATCGCCAGCTGGGCGACCAACCACTCGGGATGCTCGGCCTCGATCCGTCCCAGCCCGTTGCGGGCGGCCTCGACCTCCTCGCAGTCGTAGAGCACCACGGTCAGGTCCGGCACCGGTTCAGTCACCGTGGCCGCGAGATGCAGGATCATCGCGTCGCCCGACTTCATGTCCGAGGTGCCGCAGCCATAGAGCAGGCCGCCCGAGCACCGGCTGGGTAGGTTGTCGGCGATCGGCACAGTGTCCAGGTGCCCTGCGAGCAGTATCCGCTGCGGGCGGCCCAGGTCGGTGCGGGCCAGCACGGTGTTGCCGCAGCGCTGCAACTGCAGGTGCGGAGCCTGCGCGGTCAGCGCCTGCTGCACGGCATCGGCCAGCACCTCCTCCTGTCCCGACACGCTGGGCACGTCCACCAGCGCTGCAGTCAGCTCCACCGGGTCGGCAGTCAGATTCAGATCCACACGTGCGACGGTAGCGTGGGACGTCGTGAACGACCCGCAGATCGATTCCGCGCACGGACTGGGGCTGGCCACCCTCACCCCCGGTGGGGCCGTGCTCGACACCTGGTTCCCGAACCCGGTGCTGGGCCTGCCGCTGGGAGCGCCAGCAGACATCACGGTCGGCACCGTGCGGGTTCCCGACGACGAGGCGCCCGATGAGTTCGCCGCACTGCTCGGACCGGACCCGGCACGCGGTGTCGAGTTGGTGGTGGTGCGCAGCGCAGTGCCGGACCTGCACGCTCCGCCACGGGATGCACACGACGTCTACCTGCGCCTGCACCTGCTGTCGCACCGTCTGGTGACCCCGCGCAGCATCAACCTCGACGGGATCTTCGGACTGCTGTCCAACGTGGTGTGGACCAGCTTCGGGCCGTGCCCCGTGGAGAACTTCGAGGCCACCCGCATGCGGTTGCGCCGGCTTGGCCCGGTCACCGTGTACGGGGTGGACAAGTTCCCCCGGATGGTCGACTACGTGGTGCCCTCGGGGGTGCGGATCGGCGACGCGGACCGGGTACGGCTGGGCGCTCACCTGGCCGCCGGCACCACCGTGATGCATGAGGGATTCGTCAACTTCAACGCCGGCACGCTGGGCACCTCGATGGTGGAGGGCCGGATCTCCGCCGGGGTCGTCCTCGGCGCCGACTCCGATCTGGGCGGCGGCGCGTCGATCATGGGGACGCTGTCGGGCGGTGGCCAGGAGCAGATCTCGATCGGACGGCGCTGCCTGGTCGGCGCCAACGCCGGGATCGGGATCTCGCTGGGCGACGACTGCGTGGTGGAGGCCGGCCTCTACGTCACCGCGGGCACCAAGGTGACACTGCCTGATGGCGCGGTGGTCAAGGCCCGCGAGCTGTCCGGCGCCGACGGGGTGCTGTTCCGCCGGGACTCCATCACGGGCACGGTGCACGCGGTGCACCGGGCAGGTAAGCCCGGCATCGAGCTCAACGCCGTATTGCACTCCAACGACTGATCCGCCGGTCCGCACCGACCCGTTGCTCACTAGGATCTATCGATGTGAGCGTCGCCACTCGTACTCCGGGCCGCAGCCCGCGCCGGACCACCCCACCCGGCAAGCTGATCAATCTGGGTGACCCGGTCCGAGCCCGGCCATCCGACCCTGCCGTGCACCAGTTGCGCGCCGCGCTGGACACCCGGCTGCGCAGCCTGCTGGCCCGCGACCCCGGCACCCGGATCGGCGAGGACCCCGAAGAGCTGCACCAGATGCGGGTCGCCGTACGGCGGATGCGAGCCGCACTCAAGGCCGCCCGACCGCTGCTGGACCGGGCCTGGGCCGACGACCTCCGCGCCGAGCTGGGCTGGCTGGGCCGGGCGCTGGGGCCGGTACGCGATGCCGACGTGCTCATCGAACGCCTCCGCGGCCGCGCAGCGGCCTTCGACGACACCAGCCGCGCGGCAGTGGAGACCCTGATCGAGGCGCTGGTCGCAGACCGGGAGACCGCGCGCGCCGAGATGCTCGCCGCACTGGGCAGTGACCGCTACACCGCGTTGCTGCGCCGGCTGGCTGCCGCGGTGTCCAAACCGCTTCGCACGGCTCGCGGCTCTGCCGGCAAGTCCGTACTGGTGGAGCTGGTCTGCACCGAGTACCGCAGGATGTGCAAAGCGGTGCGCCGGGCTGGCGAAGACCCGCCCGACGAGGTCCTGCATGCGCTGCGGATCCAGGGCAAGCGGCTGCGCTATACCGGCGAGCTGGCCGCCACCTCGGGTCGCAAGCCGGTGCGCGAGCTGGTGGAGTCGACGGTGGCGCTGCAGGACGTCCTGGGTGAGCACCAGGACGCCTGCGTGGCCCAGCACCGGGTCAGGCAGCTCTTGGACGACCTCGGCGATGTCGTCGACTTTGACGTGGTCTTCGCCGCCGGGCGGCTGGTGGAGCGCGAGGAGGTCAACCGGGTGGCGACGCGGCAGGCGTGGCTGGCCGCGTGGCAGCAGGTCCAGGACCGAGCCCAGGAGCTGGCTCCCCCGACCTGACCGTCACCTGGCCAGCTGAGCAAGCCGGTGTACCGCGGCACCGATCCGCTCGTCCGTTGCGGTGAGCCCGACCCGGATGTGCCGCCCGCCGCTGGGACCGTAGAAGTCGCCGGGGGCGACGAGCACACCGACCTCGGCCAGCCTCGCCACAGTGTCCCAGCACGGCTCGCCTGCAGTGCACCACAGGTACAGGCCACCGTCGGACCGATCCACCCGCAAGCCGGCCCGGTCCAGCGCGGTCCGCAGCAACTCCCGGCGCCGGGCGTACCGGTCACGCTGCTGCGCGACGTGTGTGTCGTCGGACAGCGCGGCCACCATCGCCTGCTGCACCGGCCGTGGGACGATCATCCCGGCGTGCTTGCGCACCGCGAGCAGGTCGGCGACCAGCCCAGGGTCACCGGCCACGAAACCAGCTCGGTAGCCGGCCAGGTTGGACGACTTGGACAGCGAGTGCACCGCCAGCAACCCGCTGTGATCTTCCTCACACACCCGCGGATGCAGCACCGAGACCGGCAGCGCGTCCCAGCCCAACGCGAGGTAGCACTCGTCAGAGGCCACCACGGCACCGATCTCCCTGGCCTGACGCACCGCAGTGGCGAGTACCCCGGCGGGGGCGACGTCACCGGTGGGGTTACTCGGCGAGTTCAGCCAGCGCAGCCGGGTGCCCGGGGCAGCGGGTTCGTCATCGGCGAGCCGCACTGCGGTGGCGCCGGCCAGCCGCACGCCGACCTCGTAGGTGGGGTAGGCCAATTCCGGCAGCGCGACAATATCCCCAGGTCCGAGCCCGAGCAGTGTGGGCAGCCAGGCCACCAGTTCCTTGGAGCCCACCGTGGGTAGCACTGCCTCAGCCGGCACACCGGTCACGCCATAACGTCGCTCCAGCGCGGCGACGGCGGCCTGGCGAAGCTCTGGCGTGCCGTGCGTGGTGGGGTAGCCGGGCAGCGCCGACACCGAATGCAACGCGGCCCGCACGATGTCAGGCACCGGGTCCACCGGGGTGCCGACGGACAGGTCGACGGCACCACCGGGATACTCCGTCGCTCGGCGGGTCGCGCTCGCAAGGCGGTCCCAGGGAAAGTCGGGCAGGCCCAGGCGCGTCGCGCCCAGGGTCATCCCCGCGTCACTCCTCGCTCTGCGGTGGCAGGCTGACGACCATCGGCGGGTCGTCCTTGACCTGGCCGACCTTCGACGCTCCGCCGGGTGAACCCAGTTCGGCGAAGAAGTCGGCGTTGGCCTTGGTGTAGTCCTTCCACTGCTCAGGGACGTCGTCTTCGTAGTAAATGGCCTCCACTGGGCAGACGGGCTCGCAGGCACCGCAGTCGACGCACTCGTCGGGCTGGATGTAAAGCATCCGGCCACCCTCGTAAATGCAATCCACCGGGCATTCCTCGATGCACGATTTGTCCATGACGTCCACGCAGGGCTCTGCGATCACATAGGTCACGGGGGTTCTCCTGCTCCTCACTCACGGTACCCGGGCGGACCGTCTACCTGCACAGTATCTCCGGCAACCGGCTGGCGACCAGCGACCCCGCCACTAGCCGACGTTGCAACGGCGGGGCGCGCCAAGGTCCGGCCCAGCACCAGGGCTGCGGGGAACAGACCGCCGCCCAGCAGCAGCAGCGAGCGCCAGTCCGCAGGAAGCAGCACGTCGCCCCCCGGCCCGGCGACACCGAACACACCGAGCGCCAGCAGCCAGACCACCAGCGGCACCGCGGCCACCGACCGGGGCCCGCCCAGCTCCGCCGCGCTACGCACCAGCCACCGGGTGCTCACCACCGCGAGCAGGATCGTCACCGGAACGGGCACCGCGCCCACCCGCAACGGGAGATACAACAGCTCCACGGCGGCCAGTGCCACCGCATCGAAGACCAGCACCAGCAAAGTGATGCGCGCGGCAATACTCATCCGGGGCTCATCGCGCCACCAACGGTCCGGTTAACCCGCCGAACAGGTCGTCCTGCGCCCCCTCGGCCGGACCGCGCGCGAGGGTGAGGTACTCGGAGCCGAGCACCGGCCGGGCAACCCCATCGGACAGGACGAACGCCTGGTGCGGGCCGGCAGCCCACACCCTGACTTGGGTGCTGTGGGCGCGCATCGCCGCGAGCACCGCGCTGCGGTGGGTGGTGACGTCCAGCCTGGTGGTCACCTCGGCATCGGCCACCCCGGGCAGCCCGTCAGATGGCGGCAGCGGGAAGGGCAGCCCGGGCATCGCGTGCAGCGCGGCGATCCCGTCGGCCACCGCCGAGACCGGCTGCACCGCCCAGAACACCCGGACCACCTCGGGTACCCGCGCCGCCGCGGCCATCGTCACCTGGTGTGCGCGGATGTGGTCGGGGTGGCCGTAGCCGCCGTCCGGGCCGTAGCTCACCACGACCTGCGGGCGCACCTGTCCGAGGACCTCGACCAGCGCGTCGATCTGCTCAGCGAGCACCCCTGCGGCGAACGCCCGCGGATGTAGGTCTGGTGGCACGCTCGCCCTGGCGCCGGGCTCGACGACCATGCCAGAGTCGCGCCACCGGCCGATCCCGCCGAGAAACCGCTGGTCGGTGACACCGAGCGCGGCGCAAGCCGCCCGCAGCTCCCCCACCCGGTAGCCGCCGAGCTGATCGGCTCGGTCGGCGGCCAGGTCACGCAGCTCAGCGGTGAGGATCTCACCCTGCTCACCGAGCGTGCAGGTCACCAGCGTCACGGCGACGCCGGCAGCGGCATAGTGGGCAATCAGGCCGCCAGTCCACAGCGTCTCGTCGTCCGGATGCGCATGCACCACCAGCAGCCGCCGCGCAGGTGTCACCACCTCATGACCCTACGACGAACCCACCCCCCGCCCTCGCATTGAGCGGGCTTAGCGGGGTAAATCGTCGCCGATAGCCACGCTCAGCCCGCCCAACGCGGAGGGGGATGAGAGCTCGGCGTAGTGACAGGCGGCGGGGTGGCCTTGGCCGTGGTCGATCAGGGCTGGGATCTCCTGGACGCAGCGCTGGCGTTGGGCGTCGGTGAGCTGGGTGGCGAGGAGAGCACAACGAGTCCGGAACCGGCAGCCCGAGGGCGGGTTCGCCGGGCTGGGCACGTCACCGCGGAGGATGATCCGCTGCCGGGCTCGCTCCTTGTGCGGGTCAGGCAGCGGGATCGCCGAGATCAGGGCCTGGGTGTAGGGATGCGTCGGCGCGCTGAACAGCTCATCGACCGTACCGGTCTCCACGATGCGGCCCAGGTACATCACGGCGACCCGGTCGGCCACGTGCCGCACCACCGATAGGTCGTGGGACACGAACAGGTAGGACAGGCCCAGCTGCGCCTGCAGGTCTGCCAGCAGGTTGAGAACACCGGCCTGGATGGAGACGTCCAGCGCGGATACCGGCTCGTCCAGGATGAGGACCTTCGGCCGCAGCGCCAGCGCGCGGGCGATGCCGATCCGCTGCCGCTGCCCTCCGGAGAACTCGTGCGGGAATCGGTTGCCGTGCTCGGGCTTGAGCCCGACCAGCGCGAGCAACTCCCGCACGGCATCCCGACCGGAAGAGCTGTAGAGACCGTGAATGCGCAGCGGTTCGGCGACGATCTCGTTCACCGGCAGCCGCGGGTCGAGCGACGCGTACGGGTCCTGAAAGACGATCTGCAGCTCGCGGCGCATCCGCTGCATGGCCTTGCGGGATAGCCGGGTCAGGTCGGTGCCCTCGTAGTGGACGTGACCCGCAGTGGCGGGCTGCAGGTTGAGCAGCACCCGTGCCGTGGTGGTCTTGCCGCAGCCTGACTCACCGACCAACCCCAGCGTTTCGTGCGCGTACAGGTCGAACGACACGTCGCAGACGGCGTGCACCTCGCCCAGCTGGCGGCGGACCAGGCCGCGGCCGCGCACCGGGAAGTGCTTGACCAGGTTTCGCACCGACAGCACCGGCTGCGAGGCGGTCATAACGCCGCCTCCGCGGGACGAAGTACGTCGGCGGTCATGAGGCGGCGTCCCGGGAGATGGGGCGGAACAGATCGCCTGGCTGCAGCCCGTCCAGGCGGGCGCTGAAGTGGCAAGCCGACAGGTGCCCGGCGGTGCCGGACCCGGCCAGCGGGGGTTCGTCTGTCTCGCAGACCGCGGCGGCCAGCGGGCAGCGGGGGACAAACGGGCACCCCGGTGGCATGTTGATCGCCGAAGGGGGCGCACCGCTGATCGGGTGCAGCCGCTCGGTCCGCACGTCCTGCCGGGGCAGGCTGCCTAGCAGGCCCAACGTGTACGGCATCCGCGGGACGTAGAAGATCTCCTCAACAGTGCCTGCTTCGACGACCCGGCCGGCATACATCACTAGCACTCGGTCGGCTTGCCCGGCGATCACGCCGAGATCGTGGGTGATGAGCAGCATGGCCGCTCCGGTCTCCACCTTCGCGGTGTGCAGCGCCTCCAGGATCTGCGCCTGCACGGTCACGTCCAGCGCGGTCGTGGGCTCGTCCGCGATGATCACCTCAGGCCGGTTGGCCATCGCGATAGCGATCACCACCCGCTGCCGCATCCCGCCGGACAGCTCGTGCGGGTAGCTACGGGCCCGCTCGCTCGGGTCGGGGATGCTGACCAGGTCGAGCAGCTCCAGCGCCTGCTTGCGCGCCGCGTCGCGGGTGACGTCACGGTGCGCCCGGATCGCCTCGGCGATCTGGTACCCGACCGGGTATACCGGGTTGAGCGAGGTCATCGGGTCCTGGAAGATCATCGCGATCTCCTGGCCCCGGACCCGGCTGAGCTCTTTGTCCGACGCCCCGAGCAGCTCGGTATCCCCCGAGCGACCACGCAAGCGCACCGACCCGGATGCTCGTGCCGGGCCGGGCAGCAAACCCATCACGGCCAGCGAGGTCACCGACTTGCCGGAACCTGACTCGCCGACAATGCCGAGCACCTCACCGCGACGGAGTTCGAAGCTCACCCCACGCACGGCCTGCACCCGACCCTCGTCGGTGCGAAACTCCACCCGCAGGTCCGCGACGTCGAGCACGGCCTCTTCCTCAGACGTCGCAGACGTCATGGTGGACACCAGATGCCGACACAGCGTGCACCAGAGACGGACACGCGGGGTGCGGGGGTCGGGGTCGGGGTGGGGGTCATCTGCGTACCTTCGTCTGCTGCGGGTCGAAGGCGTCGCGAAGGCCGTCTCCGATGAAGTTGATGGTCAGCGCGATCAGGATGATGAACAAGCCCGGGAAGTAGAACAACCACGGTCGGGTCTGTACCGCTGTCTGCGCCTGGCTGACCAGCAGCCCGAGCGAGGTGTCCGGGGCCCGCACCCCGAAACCGAGGTAGGACAGTGCGGTCTCGGCCAGGATGGCGAAGGCGACCAGGATCGTGGCATTCACGATGACTGATCCCAGCGCGTTGGGCACCAAGTGCCGGAAGATGATCCTGGCATCACTGGCCCCGAGCGCCTTGGCGGCCTCGATGAACTCCTTCTCTCGCAGCGAGAGCACAACGCCACGCACCACCCGGGAGACGTAGGCCCAGGACAGCCCGGTGATCACCGCGGCAGTCAGCCACCAGCTGCCCCCCGCGTTGTGCCCCAGTACAACGGCGACCGCGAGCAGCGGCAGGGTGAGGATGAGGTCGACAATGCGCATCATCACGGTGTCGACCGTGCCCCGGTAGTAGCCCGCGGCAGCTCCCCAGACGGTTCCTATCAGGGTGGCGAACACCGCGACCAGCACCGAGATCCCGATCGAGATCTGGGTGCCGCGCAGCACCTGGGCGAACGTGTCGTGCCCCGCTGCGTCGGTGCCGAAAGGGTGGTTCCAGGACGGGGGCTGGGACTCATCCGGGGTGAGGTCTGCGCTGGAGTACTTCCACAACCAGCCACCGACGAAGGCCAGCACCACCAGCGCCAGCAGCACGCCCAGGCTGGCCACGGCCAGCCGGTGTTGCCGGAAGCGGCGCGCCACCAGCTGCGCCTGGCTGCGCTCGGCGACGGTGAACTCCCGGTCAGGCATAACGGATCCTCGGGTCGAGCACGGCATAGAGCAGGTCAGCGGCCAGGTTGAACAGGACGACAAAGGTTGCGGCGATCAGCAGCCACCCTGCGACTGCATAGACGTCGTAGCGCTGGACCGACTCGAGCAGGAAACTGCCCGCCCCGCGCCACTGGTACACGTTCTCGGTGACGATGGCCCCGGAGATGATCGCACCGAGATCCAGCGCGGTGACCGTGGTCAGCGGGATCAGCGCGGTACGCAGGGCGTGCCGGGTCATCACGGTACCCCGCCGCAGGCCCTTGGCGCGGGCCAACCGGACATAGTCGCTATTAAGCACTTCGAGCATGGCGGCCCGCTGGAAGCGGCTCCAAGCCGCGAATGACAGCAGCGCCAGTGAAATCGTCGGCAGGATCATATGACCGACAATGTCGGTGATCGTCGCCCAGGTACCACCCTCGACGTAGACCGAACTGTCACCGATGGTGAACAGCACCTGCCTGCCGACCGCGTCGTTGAAGCTGATCCCGGCTTCCTTGAGCAGTATCGCGAACCAGAACGACGGCATGGCCAGGAAGAGGAATCCGAAGAAGGTGAACGTGTAGTCGGTCCCGGAGTACTGCTTGACCGCGCTGATCACTCCGACGATCACGGCGAGCGCCACTGCCAGCAGCATCGCCACCGCGATGAGGCGGAACGTGACCAGGAATCGCGCGGCCAGCTCTGGACCGATCGCCTGGGTGGACTGCACCGATGGGCCGAAGTCACCCTGGATGACTCCGGTCAGCCAGTGCCAGTAACGCGCCAGCAGCGGCTCGTCGAGATGCAGCCGTTGGGCTTCGAGTTCGAGAGTGCGCGGCGGCGGCGGCGGATTGCGGGTCTTGAGCTCCGAGAGCGGATCGCCGGACAACGACACCATGACGAAGACGACGAACGTCGCGATGGCCAGAATCGGCACTGAGACGAGGATCCGGCGCACTGCATAGGCGATCATGGTGATCAGCCGGCTGCGCGGAAGCCCCACTCCGCGACGTTGTAGGGCGGCCCGTCCAGCGACGAGTTGTTGCGGACGTTCGCGATGTTGTCATACAGCGCGATGAACGTCGGTTTCTGGTAAAGCGGAAGCACGTAGGCGTCCTTGGTCAGCAGCCGGTCCGCCTGGTTGAGCATCTCCTTGGCCAGCGCCTCGTCCGTCTGGCTCATCGCTGCGGCGATCAGGCGGTCGACGTTCGGGTTGCTGTAGTTGCCGAAGTTGCTTCCCTGTCCAGTGACCCAGAGCTGCATCGCGTTGGCGTAGGGGAAGGGAGAGGCAACCCAGCTGTAGACCGCGATGTCGAAGTCCCTCTTACTCAGCGTGCCACCGAGGTCGTCGGTCGGCACCACCTGCACGGTGATGCCCAGGGGCTTCATCTGCTGAGCGAACAGCTCGCACTCGGCCTGGCGGATCTGGTTACCGACGGTGTAGCGAATCCGCATCGGCGGCACCGGCCGCCTGAACGGTGTCCGGAGCTGATCACCTTCGATCTTGTAGCCGGCCGCGGCGAGGATCTCTTTGGCGCGTGCCACGTTGCCGGCACCCTGACCGGACTCGCTGACCACGTCCTCGTAACCGCTCTCCTGGGGCACGAAGTTGTGACTGTTCAGCGGTTGGACCTTATCGGTGAACTGGCCCACGGTCTTGTCGATGATGGCCTGCCGATCGACCGCGGTGAACATGGCTGTGCGCAGTGCCGGGTCGGCCAGGTACCTGTTGCTCAGGTTGAGATCGAAGTGCTCCCAGCTCAGTCCGAGCCCGATGAAGGAAGAGACGCCAGGAATGGTGCGCACCTGCTGCACCAGGTCGACCTGCGGCTGCGGATAGATGACCTGGACCTCCCGGTTCTGCAGCGCCGTCGGTTCCTGCGCCGCATCGGTGATGATCCGGTAGATCAGCCGGTCGAGCTTCGGGCGCTTCCCGTACCACTTGGGGTTGGGCACCAGGGTGACGGATTCCTTGTTCCTGAAGTCGTCGATCAGAAAGGGTCCACCGGAGTAGTTCGGCACCGTGGTGCCGAACCAGGTGAATGACGAGGCCAGCCCCTGCGGAGTATTGATGTCCCCATGCTGCGCGGCGATGTGAGCCGGGTAGAGCGGTGAGCCGCTCCCCCAGATCTGCTTCCAGTCGGTGAACGGCTTGGACAGCGTCGCTGTCACCGTCTTGCCGTTGTCCGAGCCGACGACCGATTTAACCTGATCGAAGCCGGCGGTAGTGGCTGGAGTGCAGTTCGGGCAGTCCCGCCCGTTCTGGACCTTCCAGTTGTAGACGAAGTCATCCGCGGTGATCGGTGTCCCGTCCGACCACACCGCGTTAGCCTTGATCTTGTAGACGATAGTCTGCGATTTGGTGTTGGTCACCTTGGCCGACTCGAGCAGATCATTGTTCATCGTCACCGTGAGGTCCGGGCGGGTGATGAACGTGGGGGGCAGCAGTCCCTTGAGTACCCAGGCGGTCTCGAGCACGTTGCCCTGGCTGGACAGCAGGTTCCAGTTCGCGATGTTCTTTTCGATCACGTAAGTGAGCTGGCCACCCTGCTGCACCTTGCCGCGCTCGGCGGCGTTGCAGGTGTTCGGGTTCGATTCGCAGGCGGCGAACGCTGACCCGGTCTGGCGCTGACCGTCACCGGCACCACCGCCACCACCGCAGGCCGCAAGCACCACGATGGCACTCGCCACGAGCGCGCCTACGCGCAGTATCCCTGATCGCCTCATGGACCCCATGGATCGGTGACCCTACGCCCACCGCTTCCCGCGCTCCGTCATCGGATGACGCTCGCTACACGGGCCGCCGTAGTAGCGTGCGCGGACCTCTGACGTGAAACGATGGGCTCGCGATGACCGGTTTTCTGGCACGTCGGCTGGCCAACTACGTGCTGCTGTGCCTGGCCGCGACGTTCCTGGCATTCGCCCTGGCGTCGATGACCTTCTCCCCGCTCGGCCAGCTACAGGGACGCAGCCCGCCACCGCCCGCATCGGTGATCGAGGCCAAGCGGGCGGAGCTACGGCTCGACGAGCCCGTTCCGGCCCGGTTTGCGGCCTGGATGGGCGATGTGGTGCAGGGTGACTTCGGTTCGACGATCACCGGACAACCCATCACCGACGAGCTCGGCCGCCGCATCGGCGTGAGCCTCCGGCTGTTCGCCCTGGGCACCGTGGTGGGCATCGCCGTCGGCGTACTGGTCGGCGTGGCCAGCGCGATCCGTCAGTACCGCCCCAGCGACTACGCGGTGACCTTGTTCTCCTTCCTGGTGCTGTCCACCCCGGTGTTCCTGATCGGCACGCTGCTGAAGTTCGGCGGCTTGCAGCTCAACGAGGCCGCGGGCACGACCGTGCTGTACTTCACCGGCGAGTTCTCCCCCGGCTTCCAGGGTGGCTGGTGGGCCGCTCTGGGTGACCGGCTGTCGCACCTGGTGCTGCCGACGCTGGCCATCGCATTGAGCCAGATCGCCTACTACAGCCGCTACCAGCGCAGCGCCATGCTCGACGTGCTGGGCAGCGACTTCCTGCGCACCGCGCAGGCCAAGGGGCTGACCCGGCGCAGGGCCCTGTTCAAGCACGGACTGCGCACCGCGCTGATCCCGATGGCCACCCTGTTCGCCTTCGGGATCGGGCTGCTGATCGTCGGTGGTGTCTTCACCGAGCGGATCTTCGGCTGGTACGGGATGGGGGACTGGTTCGTCTACGGCGTGCAGCAGAACGACACCAACATCGTCGCGACGGTGACGCTGTTCGTGGCGGTGCTGGTGCTGTTCTCGGGCTGGCTGTCCGATGTGCTGTACGCAGCGCTCGACCCGCGGATCAGAATCTGACAGGAGGTAGCCGGTGTCTGCGTCCATCGCCGATCCGCACAGCGCCACAGCCTTGCCCGGCGCCCCGGGCAAGGCCCCGGGAGAGGCCCTCACCGGGTCCTCGACCAGGGGCCGGCTGGTGGCGCGCCGCTTCCTGCGTCACCGGCTGGCGGTCTTCGGGCTGGCCTGCGTGCTGCTGCTGTATGCGTTGGCGTTCCTGGGCCCGCTGCTCACCCCGTGGAGTTACGCCGAGCAGGACCCCAACGCCTACCTGCAGCCCCCGTCGGCGCAGCACTGGTTCGGCACCACCCAGATCGGCGAAGACGTGTTCGCCCAGACCCTGCGCGGCTTGCAGAAGTCGCTGACGATCGGGCTGCTGGTCGGGCTCATCTCCACCGCGCTCGCCGCGGTCGTGGGCGCCACCGCCGGATACTTCGGTGGGTGGGTGGACCGGGCCCTGATGTGGGTGGTGGACCTGCTCCTCGTGCTCCCCTCTTTCCTCATCATCGCAATCTTGTCCCCGTCGTTTCGGGGCGAGACGTGGCTGATCTTCGTCGTGCTGCTGGCCGCCTTCGCGTGGATGATCTCCGCACGGATCGTGCGAGGCATGACCCTGTCGCTGCGCGAGCGTGAGTTCGTCTTGGCCGCCCGCTTTATGGGGGTACCGCCATGGCGGATCATCGCGCGGCACATCGTGCCGAACATGGCCTCATTGCTGATCATCGACGCGACCATCACGGTCGGCGCCGCTATCCTGCTGGAGACCGGGCTGAGCTACTTCGGCTTCGGGGTGCAACCGCCGGACGTCTCACTGGGCACGCTCATCGCGTCGGGCACCAACTCCGCACTGACCTTCCCCTGGCTGTTCCTGTTCTCCGGGGGGCTGCTGGCGCTCACCGTACTGTCGGTGAACTTCGTCGGCGACGGGCTGCGGGATGCGCTCGACCCGAACTCCCAGCGCGGAAACCGGAGGTAACACGTGGCTGCGTTGACTACGCCGGTACTGGAGGTAACCGACCTCGCGGTGTCGTTTCCCTCCGAGGAGGGTCGGGTCACCGCCGTGCGGGGACTGAGCTACCAGGTCACCGCGGGTGAAGCGCTCGGGATCGTGGGCGAGTCCGGCTCGGGCAAATCGGTGTCCTCGCTGGCTGTCATGGGCCTGCTTCCGCCGCAGGCCAAGGTCACTGGTTCGATCCGCTTCCAGGGCCGTGAGCTGCTGGGGCGCTCGGACTCCGAGCTGTCCCAGATCCGCGGCCGGCGCATCGCGATGATCTTCCAGGACCCGCTGTCGGCGCTGACGCCGGTGTACACCGTGGGTGACCAGGTGGCCGAGGCGCTGCTCGTGCACGGCACGCTGTCGCGGCAGGCGGCCGCCGCCCGTGCCGTGGAGCTGCTCGACCTGGTCGGGATACCCGACGCCGCGCGGCGAGCCCAGGCGTTCCCGCATGAGTTCTCCGGCGGTATGCGGCAACGCGTGGTGATCGCGATGGCGATCGCCAACGACCCGGACCTGATCATCGCCGACGAGCCCACCACGGCGCTGGACGTCACGGTGCAGGCCCAGGTGCTGGCTGTGCTGGCCACCGCCCGGGAGGTCACCGGCGCGGGGATTGTGCTCATCACCCACGACCTCGGTGTGGTCGCCGGGTTCGCCGATCGGGTGCAGGTGATGTACGCGGGGCGCACCGTGGAGACCGGCCCGGTGGACGACATCTTCTACCGCCCCCGGATGCCGTACACGAGGGGACTACTCGGCTCCATCCCCCGGGTGGACACCGGGCCGCGCCTGCCACTGGTCCCGATCGAGGGCCAGCCCCCTTCGACGGTCGCGCTCCCGGCCGGTTGCCCGTTCGCCCCGCGGTGCCCCTTGGTGATCGACCACTGCCACACCACCGAGCCCACCCTGCTACCGCTCTCCGACCCCCACCAGGCCGCCTGCCACCGTCAGGATG
>JBOHGH010000006.1:0-71101 GCA_050699975.1 Pseudonocardiaceae bacterium
CCGATCATGACGCCACCGTGAACACCACACCGACGACATGACCACCAAGGCCCCGCCCCGAACCCCGGGACAGGGCCTTCGGCATTCCCAGACAACCGCAGTCAGCGTGACGCCCTCATCCTCACTGAACGTGGCGGCCAACACCTCCGAGTTAATCCCAACTGAGTTGGGGATACAACAAAGCGCCACACGGCGCACCACATACACCCGCTTGACCGGACGGGGCGACCACCGCGCGGCGTGGTGTTGCATCCAGTCGGCCAGCTCGGCCTTCTGTTCCGCTGTCACCACTACCTTGCCGTCCACCCCGGCCGTCTTGCGGCCAGCATTGAGCTCCGTCACCCGCCGCACCGCGACCAGCGCGTTGCTGCGCGAGCGAAGCATCAACTTCTGCAGGTTGCGGACCTTCTTCAGGTCCCCCGCCCGCGACACCGCGAAGATCCGCTGCCTCAGCCGCCGTACGTCCTGCTCGACGTGGCGCCACTGCACGGCGTCCCAGTCGAGACGTTCGCCCTCGGGTCCGTTCACCACACCGTCGATGGCTGCGACCGCGGTCGTTTCCACCGTGGTTGTGGCATCCAACTTGCCCCTTCGGTTCCGGCGTCCTCGATCATCGAGTCCCCACAGGCTCACCCGACCCACGTCAGCACCCTTTCGGGCCAGGGCACCAGCCCCTATCCGGCCGGTTATGCGGGAACCGCTGGCGGAGGAACCAGCCTCGGCGTTCCCGGTTTCCCGTCGCCTTTCAGCCACCGGCATTAGCTTCTCGGGTCATCCTGCACCCGCCGCGGAGTTCAGCCTTCCTCACGGTCGGCCCACCAGACAAAAAC
Organism: Pseudonocardiaceae bacterium; assembly: GCA_050699975.1. Taxonomy (GTDB): domain Bacteria; phylum Actinomycetota; class Actinomycetes; order Mycobacteriales; family Pseudonocardiaceae. Next base: position 831 of record JBOHGH010000006.1, read on the forward strand.
GCTTCGCCTGGACCTCGACGGGATTGTCACGTTCCACATGAGACAGATACGACCGGGTTGGATGCCCTCTGGACCCCAGGGACGATGGTGCGCTCCCGCCCGGCAAGATCCCTCCGGGCGGCACCCGCCACCTCACAGCGGCCGGTCCCTATCTCCCACTGAAGCTTCCCATCGGCGAGAGTGCTGATGACGAGGCGTCAACGAGGGTTCACGCTATTCACCCGTCCGGTCTTCCCCAGCCTGTAACCCCCGGATGGAACGGGAGCCCATGGGCCCGTCACCCCGGGCTTCGCACCCCGCAGTTACCCGCGACGCACGCCGAGGCGGGGACAGTCCTTGCGCACTGGACCGGGTACTACACCTTCGACATCAGCCGAACCTCCTTCGATGAATACCACTGTTTCTCATGCGACCTCGTGTCGCACAATCCTGCTCAGCCAGGACCCGCTGATGGAGGGGTGAAGTGCAGGCTGATCCGCGGGTTGCGGGTCAGCCAGGCGCGGACGTGGCGTGTTTGTGGGTGTCGCAGTTGTCCACACCAGGCGCAGCGGGACCGTGGTAAGCCTTGGCGACCTGCTTGAGGAAGCGCAGGAACTCTTGGCGACGGTGCCGCAGGTAGCAGGCAGCAACGACCGGCCGGTGGCCACCTCCAACGCGGCGAACAGGGTGGTCGTGCCGTGGCGGACGTTGTCATACACCGATGGCACGATCGCGTTCTGCGGCGGATTCAGGTACAGGTCCACCACGTCGCGGACCTTGGCTTCGAGTTCGGGGACCATCATGCAGAACTTCAACGTCTCGGCCCGCCAGGGTTGCAGGCCCCACGTGCGCCAGATCTTGCCCACTCACGCATGCGAGATCCCCACTCGCCGGCCAGTAGACGAACAGTGGGTGACCCCAGCCGCGGCGGCGACTCCAGCGTCGCCAACACAACTGCGACCTCGTCGGTCGTGGCCGGCAATCCCGGCCTGGGTCGATCGGCCAATCCGCCGATCCGCTTGGTGTTATACCACCTCTTCCAGCCGATCACCGTCGGCTTGGACGGTCGCTGCTGGACCTGGTGTTAGGGCGTCGAGCCGGTCCTGCTTCGGCCTGCCCAGACGCTATCGAGGGAGGTTGAATTGCCTGCGTGGGGAACTGGCCCGCCCGAGAGAGCAAGAGTATCGGCTAGTGGCGGAGCAGGTCCTGCTACACACGCCGGGTAGGGCACTGCAGCGGTGGGCTTGAAGGGATTACAGGGGTATTCTGGAATTGAAGGGAAGGCATCGGGGTCGTCATGTCGGTCAAGCGCATGGCTCGGCACGTCCTTCCCGTCGATGTTGGCCAGCCGCAAGAGATCTTCCGTGCATACTGCGGAACCGATCGGATGCGCGAAAGGGATAGCGTGAAAGATATTAGTCGTACCTCTTTGATCATCGACGTAGTGGAACACCTTACTGAAATACACGCAGAGGCGTCAAAGTGACCAGGCGATACGTTGTACGTGCGCTACGCAGGCGCCCACGTTACTACGCCGCGCTACTTGTGGTCCTTCTCGTTGGGGTTATTCTAATTCTAGTTTCCGCATTTACGACCACCCTTGCGCGAGACGTCTTAATCAACCTCGGGGCAAGTGTTATCGGGGTGTTTTTGACTGCCATCGTGCTAGAACCTCTGATCGAGCGCGGTCGTCGACCAGAAGAGATTATTTATCCAGAGTTTCCGCATCAGAACTATATCACCGGTTTGGACCGGTGCTCTGAATGTGTCAGGATAATGGGCGCGTGGCCCTACGTAATGGAAGATCGGTGGAGGGGCGACTTCCTCGCTGCCCTTGCGGGCGCCTTGAGAAGAGGCGTTGCGGTCCAAATGCTGGTCCTTGACCCCACGAGTAAAGCCGCAGAACAAAGATCTCTGGACCTGGACAATCACGTTGAAGTATCTTCGGTGATTTCCAATGTCCTGCAATCGCTGGCCAAATTTGGGGCATCGCTGCCCGAGTCGTCAAACGCAAATCTCGAGATTAGAGTATACTCCGCTCTTCCGCCTGCCCGTATGTATAGGTGGGACAACCGTGCGCTTAGCTCGTTCTTTCCGAAGGGGAGCGGTCTGGGGACGGAGGTTCGCCACTATGAGACCAACGTCACCTCTAGCCTAGGCCGATTTGTTGATGAGCAGTTTGACGTCGTGTGGTACGACGCTGATACCCAAGACCTCGCCGAGTACCTTAGCCTTACAGTGACTTTGCTGATTACTGGCGAGAGCTACGGAATACCATATGTTGTGCTGGACGGTACGATATTTGCCGTAGCGGTTGATCTAACCGATAACATCTTCCGAAATTCAATAACAGACACGGTGGTTAAGCTGGAAACACGACCTGGCAGCTCAAACGCGACGCTAGGGGACCATCTCATAATTAGAAGCGTTCCGGACCAGGACGCGCAAGTAGCTATGATTCAGATGAGGTTTCGCCGCAAGTATGGGGTCGCCAACGCCTTGAGTGAAGGATTTCGGGCTGTCGTGGGGTTGCGGCCGCCTCTATGACATTAGGGGATCACCTGCCGATGGCAAGCGACGCGGGCCCTGCACCGCACCGAGAGATCGACATCATCAACATGTCCTCGATGCACTATCTGCGTAGGGCGGTGCGGGTGTCTACGAGGATCTTGCGCAATCGTCCCACGTCAGCCATTCGCCGCTCAGCGAGGTGGTCGGCGGCGACGGCGGGCGGCACACCGTCCCGTTCGGCCAGTTCGAAGATCTCCCTGGTAGTGTCGAAGATCCGGGCGACCCGGGCTTCGGCACGCTCGAAGTCGAAGCCCTCAATCTCGTCGGCTACCTGGATGACGCCACCTGCGTTCACTACGTAGTCGGGCGCGTAGAGGATGCCCCGCTCGTCGAGCAGCTTCTCCACGCCGGGATGTTCCAGCTGGTTGTTCGCGCCTCCGCAGACGATCTTGGCCGACAGTGCGGCGACGGTGGGATCGTCCAGCGCCGACCCGAGCGCGCAGGGGGCGTACACGTCGAGCGGTTCCCTGACCAGCGCTGCGGTGGTCGGTGCCACGGCAACTTGGGGGTGCGCGGCGCGGACCCGCTCGATCGCCCGCTCGTTGACGTCGGCCACGATCACTTCCGCGCCGTCGGCGAGCAGGTGCTCGACGAGAAGCTTTCCGACCTTACCGACCCCGGCGACGCCCACCCGACGTCCGGACAGGGTCGGCGCACCCCACACGTGCTCGACAGCCGCGCGCATGCCCTGGAAGACGCCGAACGCGGTCAGGATCGAGGAATCGCCGGCACCGCCGTGGGCCACCGAGCGTCCGGTGACGAACTCGGACTCCCGGGCGACGAAATCCATGTCCTCGACGTAGGTACCGACGTCGCATGCGGTGATGTAGCGCCCGCCCAGCGACTGTACGAAGCGCCCGTAGGCGCGCAGCAACACCTCGGTCTTGTCCCGGGTCGGGTCGGCAAGGATGACGGCCTTGCCACCGCCGTGATCCAGCCCGGCGAGCGCGTTCTTGTAGGACATCGCGCGGGACAGGTCCAGAACGTCGGCCAGCGCGTCCTCTTCGCTGGGGTAAGGGTGGAACCTGGTACCGCCGAGCGCGGGGCCCAACGCCGTGGAATGGACGGCGATGATGGCGCGGAGCCCGGAGGGCTTGTCCTGGCAGAACACGACTTGCTCGTGGTCCCCGGATCGGAACACGTCAGTCACGGTAGTGACTCCCTTGCTCGGTGCGCTTATAGCGGGATACCGCACCGGAACCTGCTACGAACAACGGATGGCACCATCTGACGGTACGTCGCAGGCAAGGTGACGCGGAGCACGAGATGGATCAGCGGCCGCGCTGCTGCCACCACCAGCGGATGAGTACCGCCAGCGCCGCGAGTAAACCGAAAAGGATCACCAGCTGTCCGGCGGTAGAGGACAGTCCGGTCGGGTCGCCCTGGGCTAGCACCCCATCACGGTAACCCGGTGGCGGGCACCTAACCTGGGGAAGTGCGGATTACCCACTTCCGGCAGCAGATGGACGAGGAGTTCGGCCCGGTCAGGGCTGCTGCACTGGCCCATGACCACGTGTTCGCCGAGCTCGGCGGCCGGACGGTGAACGGGGCGCTGGAGGCCGGGATCGACACCAAGCGGGTGTGGGCCGTGGTATGCGCCACATTCGACGTTCCCGAAGAGCGGCGCTGACCTCCCCACCCCCGGCGTGTCCGTCTCTCGTGCTCGGTGTGCTGGCCTCTGGTGCACACAGGGTGCCGATGGGCGCCGCAAACTAACACACCGGCGTGTCGTTCCTGACATCGAACACGTGTTCGCCTAACCTGTTGTCCACAGCCGGGCCGCTATCCACAGGCCCGGCGTGCCCCGCCGCAAATTGTCGGTCTCACCGCCTAGCGTCGGCACCGACCCAGAAGAACCGATCAGCGAGGTGGACCGTCAGATGGCACCAGCACTGGACCGGGAGAAGGCGCTCGAGCTCGCCTTGGCCCAGATCGACAAGCAGTACGGCAAGGGCTCAGTGATGCGCCTCGGTGAGGAGGGCCGCGCGCCTGTCGAGGTGATCCCCACCGGCTCGATCGCGTTGGACGTGGCGCTGGGCATCGGCGGACTTCCTCGCGGCCGGGTCGTGGAGGTGTACGGCCCCGAGTCCTCCGGAAAAACGACGGTTGCCCTGCACGCAGTGGCCAACGCCCAGCGGGCCGGCGGGATCGCCGCGTTCATCGACGCCGAGCACGCGCTGGATCCCGATTACGCGAAGGCGCTCGGAGTCGACACTGACGCCCTGCTGGTCTCCCAGCCCGATACCGGGGAACAAGCGCTGGAGATCTCGGACATGCTGATCCGCTCCGGCGCATTGGACGTCGTGGTCATCGACTCGGTGGCGGCCCTGGTGCCGCGGGCCGAGATCGAGGGCGAGATGGGAGACGCGCACGTCGGCCTGCAGGCCCGGCTGATGAGCCAGGCGCTGCGAAAGATCACCGGTGCGTTGAGCAATTCGGGCACCACCGCAATCTTCATCAATCAGCTCCGGGAGAAGGTCGGGGTCTTCTTCGGCTCCCCGGAGACCACCACCGGTGGCAAGGCGCTGAAGTTCTACGCCTCAGTGCGGCTGGACATCCGCCGGATCGAGACACTCAAGGACGGTGGGGATGCGGTCGGCAACCGGACACGCGTCAAGGTGGTGAAGAACAAATGCGTGGCCGCCGGCACCGGCGTGTTCGACCCGGTAACGGGCCAGACGCACCTGATTGAGGATGTTGTCGACGGCCGGCTTCCGGTGCACGTGGTCGCCGCCGACAAGGCAGGGATGCTGCACAATCGGCCGGTGGTCTCCTGGTTCGACCAGGGCGAACAGGACGTCATCGGTCTCCGGCTGCGCGACGGCACCGAGCTGTGGGTGACGCCGGACCACAAGATCCTCACTGAGAGCGGCTGGTACCAGGCAGGCCAACTCGCGGCTGGAGATCGGGTGGCGCGACCCCGCGAGTTCCTCGGATTCGGGGACGCCGAGCCGGTTACACCTGAGCACGCCCGCCTGCTTGGCTATCTGATCGGTGACGGCTACGTCGGCGGCAAGACTCCGGTCACATTCATCAACGTCAGAGAAGAGCTCCATACTGACGCGGGCAGAATCGCCGCGCAGCTCGGATGCGACGCGAAGCGACGTTCCGACGGCCTTCAGGTCTCCTTCTCGCACCGTCCGGGCGAGAAGAATGGTGTACTCGAGTTGTGCCGGCAGGCCGGAATCTGGGGCAAGCTGGCATCGGAAAAACAGATCCCGCCGCTCTTCTCCGCGCCCGACGTCTCTGCCGAGGTGCTCTCTAACCTCCTCTTCGGTCTGTTCGAGACTGACGGGTACGTGAGTCGTGAGCAGACCGGCGGGATCCGGGTGGGATATACGACCACATCGGCTCAGCTTGCCCAGCAGATGCACTGGCTACTCCTGCGGTGGGGCATCGGCAGCACCGTGAGCCGTCGGGACCCGAGCGCACAACGGAGCAGCATTATTCGGGGTCGTCGGGTCAGCGGGAAACTGCCCTGCTGGGAGGTGCGGATCGCTGGCGTCGACAACGTCAGCACATTCGCCGCTGTCGTTCCCATGTGGGGCCCGCGTGGGGCTGTGCTCATCAAGGAGCTTGCATCGCTCGATGGCCGGTATCGGGGATCCCAGCGGGTCTACCTGTCCGACGAGGTGACCGAGCCGGTGCTCAGCCACCTCGCGGGTCGCGGCGTCACCGCCCAGCAGGCAGCACAGATGATCGGTGAGCGGGCAGGTGACCCGGAGGGCGGGATGAGGCAGGTGCTGGGTGCCAGCCGCCTGCGTCGGGACCGGCTGGTGCGTCTCGCAGACGCCCTGGACGATGCATTTCTTCAGGAGATCGTCGCTGAGGAGCTGTGTTACTCGCGGATCGTCGCGATCCTGCCATCCCGCCGGTGCCGGACGTTCGACATCGAGGTTGATGAACTACATAACTTCATTGCTAACGATGTCGTTGTCCACAACTGCGCGCCCCCATTCAAACAAGCAGAATTTGATATTCTTTACGGCCATGGGATTAGCAAGGAAGGCTCGCTGATCGATCTGGGCGTCGAGCAGGGAGTCGTCCGCAAGTCGGGTGCCTGGTACACCTACGAAGGCGACCAACTCGGTCAGGGCAAGGAGAACGCGCGCAAGTTCCTCGGCGACAACCCCGACGTCGCGGCCGAGATCGAGAAGCGGCTCAAGGACAAGCTCGGCATCGGGGCGAAGCTGGACGCCGACCAGACCGTGCCGGCCCCGGTGGACTTCTGATGCTTCCGACCCTTACCGAGGCGCTAGGAGCTGCGATGGGCGGGCGCAGTCCTGACGCCTCCGGGTCCACCCAGGAGGACTCCCCGGAGACCAAGGCCATGGGTCCCGCAGCGGAGGCGCAGAGGATCTGCTTGCGGTTGCTCACGGCGCGGCCGCGCCGATGCGCTGCGCAGACGTGGCATTCCGGAGGAAGTCGGAGAACCGGTGCTCGACCGACTGGGTGAGGTGGGTCTGGTGAATGACGCCGTCCTCGCCGAGTCGGTCGTGCACTCGGGGCACCGCCACCGCGGCCTGGGTAGGTGGGGGTTGAGCACCGAGCTCCGACACAGGGGAGTGCCGGATGAGATCGTGCGCGAGGCAGTGGCGACAGTAAGGGCTGAGGACGAGGAGCAGCGAGCCCGCGAACTGGTCCGACGCAAGTTACGCAGTAACACCGCGCGTGACCCAAGCACCCTGGTACGCAGATTGGCTGGGATGCTGGCCCGCAAGGGCTACTCCGAAGGGCTGGCTCTGCGCGTGGTACGCGACGAGCTCGGTCCGGGCAACTGGCCCACCGAGGTCGAGCCCTGCCCTCCCGAATGAGCACTCGACAGTTCCCCGGGGGCGATGAACTCGACCCCGGCGGGAAGGCCGTCCTGGGCGTGCGCATCGCCCAGCAGTTGCAACAGGGTGGACCGGAACTCCACACCGGCTCGGGTTGGGTGCACGTCCGTGCGGTGGGCCAGCGCGATCGTTCGGATCGGAGTGGGGGGCACGAACGGCACGCCACGAAGCTTCGGGCGACCCGGGAGAACCATGCTGGGGACCACCGCGATCCCGAGCCCGGCCTCCACGAAGCTGAGCACCGCATCCATCTCGCCACCCTCGATCGCGAAGCGCGGATGGAATCCGGCTCGCTGGCAGGCCGTGAGGGTCATCGATCTGAGGTCGTAGCCCTCCCGGAACATCACCAACGGCCGGTCCCGGAGGTCCTCGATCCGGAACGTATCGAGGTCGAGAACCATGCTGCGCGGCACGGCGACGGTGAGCTGCTCGCGAAGGATCGGGACGGTGTCCAGAGTCGGGACCCCTCGGTGCAACGGCGAGGTGAGCACCGCCAGGTCGATGGCTCCTTCGGCGAGCTGCCGCACCAAGTCCCGCGACCCACTTTCATCGATGACGAGTTGGATCCCCGGATAGCGGGCGCGAAAGCTTGCGAGTGCGTCGGCCAGCAGCCCCGTGCAGAGGCTTGGTGTCGCACCCAGCCGCAGCCGCCCCTGACGGAGCTCGGCCAACTCGTGCACTTGCAGCCGCGCGGTCTCGACGTCGGCGAGGATCCGTTTGGCGAAGGGGACGAGCACCTCTCCGGCCGGAGTCAGAGTCACGTTGCCCCGGGCCCGGTGGAACAGCTCGCTGCCCAACTCGCGTTCCAGGCATTGAATCTGTTTGCTCAGCGAGGGCTGGGCGACGTGGGTGAGCTCGGCAGCCCGGGTGAAGTGGCGAGTGCCGGCGACGGCGAGGAAGTACACCAGTTGCTGTAGCTGCACAGCGATAGTGTAAGCCTATCGAGACGAGCGGTACCATATCTTTGACCCGTTCCGCGGGTTTGGCTTACCGTCGGTCATCGCCGCGTGAGCCGCCAGTCCGCCACAACCCGCGCGCGGAGCGCGGCGTGTTCGCTGAACCGACCACGCGGGCTTGCGCCGCCGACCTGAATCGACGTCATGACCACCACATCACCGTCCCCACAGCCTGGGGTAGCCCAGTCCGGCCGGGCAGCGATCACAGCGCGGACCCTGCGCACCGACCGCTGGTGGCTGTCACCCTTGGTGACCGCGATCGTGCTGGGTGTCTTCATCATTTACACGACGGCCCGGCTGTTCATGCGGGACTACTACTGGGTTGGTGATTTCAGCTACCTCACCCCGCTGTACTCGCCGTGCCTGAGCGCCTCCTGCGCGCCGGGCTCGTCGCATTTCGGCACCCCGCTGCCGGCGTTTCCGCTGGCGTTGCCGCTGCCGATCCTGATCTTCCCCATCCTCGCCGGATTCCGGGCCAGCTGCTACTACTACCGCAAGGCCGGCTACCGGGCTTTCCTGCAGTCGCCGCCCGGGTGCGCGGTGTCCGAGCGGGCGAAGAGCTACACCGGAGAAACCCGCTTCCCCCTGGTTCTGCAGAACCTGCACCGATACTTCTTCTACCTGGCCAGCGCGCTGCTGCTGATCAACACCTATGACGCGGTACTGGCCTTCTTCCCCGCCGGCGGTGGCTTCGGGGTGGGTCTGGGCTCGCTGATCCTGCTGGTCAACGTCACCATGCTGTGGCTGTACTCACTGTCCTGCCACGCCTGCCGGCACATCTTCGGCGGCCGGCTCAAGCACTTCTCCAAACATCCCGTGCAGTACTGGTTCTGGACCCAGCTGTCCAAGCTCAACGGCCGCCACATGCAGTTCGCCTGGACGTCGCTGATCACGGTGATGCTCACGGACCTCTACATCATGGCCGTTGCGGCGGGCTGGATCGCCGACCTGCGCCTTTTCAACTGACGAGGTATCGATAACCATGACAGAGATCGAGCGGCACGATTACGACGTCGTGGTGATCGGCGCTGGCGGCGCCGGCCTGCGTGCCGCGATCGAGGCCCGTGAGCTGGGCAAGCGCACCGCCGTCATCTGCAAATCTCTGTTCGGCAAGGCCCACACCGTGATGGCTGAGGGCGGCATCGCGGCGTCGATGGGCAACGTGAACTCACGGGACAGTTGGCAGGTCCACTTCCGTGACACCATGCGCGGGGGGAAGTTCCTCAACAACTGGCGGATGGCGGAGCTGCACGCCAAGGAAGCACCGCAGCGAGTATGGGAGCTGGAGACCTATGGTGCGCTGTTCGACCGCACCAAGGACGGCAAGATCAGTCAGCGCAACTTCGGTGGGCACGAGTATCCGCGGCTGGCGCACGTGGGTGATCGCACAGGTCTGGAGTTGATCCGTACTCTGCAGCAAAAGATCGTATCGCTGCAGCAGGAGGACTTCGCCCAGCACGGCGACTACGAGGCCAACCTCAAGGTCTTTTCCGAGTGCACGGTCACGGACCTGCTCAAAGACGGAGAGGTGGTGTCCGGGGCGTTCGGCTACTGGCGCGAGACGGGCCGCTTCATCCGGTTCGACACACCTGCCGTGGTGCTCGCCACTGGCGGCATCGGTAAGTCTTTCAAGGTCACCAGCAACTCCTGGGAGTACACCGGTGATGGGCACGCGCTCGCGCTGCGCGCGGGCGCTGCGCTGATCAACATGGAGTTCGTCCAGTTTCATCCCACCGGAATGGTCTGGCCGCCCAGCGTCAAGGGAATCCTGGTCACCGAGTCGGTCCGGGGTGACGGCGGTGTGCTGCGCAACTCCGAGAACGAGCGTTTCATGTTCGACTACATCCCCGAGGTCTTCAAGGGCCAGTACGCAACCTCGGAGCAGGAGGCGGACCGCTGGTACGACGACCCGGACAACAACCGCAGGCCACCGGAGCTGCTGCCCCGTGACGAGGTTGCGCGCGCGATCAACTCTGAGGTCAAAGCGGGCCGGGGATCACCACACGGTGGTGTGTTCCTCGACGTCTCTACCCGGATACCCGCCGACGTCATCAAGAAGCGACTTCCCTCGATGTACCACCAATTCAAGGAACTGGCCGACGTCGACATCACAGCCGCGCCCATGGAAGTCGGCCCCACCTGCCACTACGTGATGGGCGGCGTCGAGGTCGACCCGGACACCGCGGCAGCTTCGGTGCGCGGGCTCTTCGCGGCCGGCGAGGTCGCGGGCGGGATGCACGGCTCCAACCGGTTGGGCGGCAACTCGCTGTCCGACCTACTCGTGTTCGGCCGCCGGGCGGGCCTCGGGGCAGCGTCCTACGTGGACTCCCTGGGCAGCTCCCGGCCGTTGGCCTGCGAGGCCGATGTCGAGGCCGCAGCCCGGCGGGCCGTCGCCCCCTTCGATGCGGGCGCTCACAGCGAGGCCGCCGAGAACCCGTACTGCGTGCACCAGGAATTGCAGCAGACCATGAACGACCTCGTCGGCATCATCCGCCGGGCGGATAAGATGGAGCTGGCGCTCAAGAAGCTCGAGGAGCTGCGCCGCCGCGCCGACAGCGTCGTGGTGGAAGGCCATCGCCAGTTCAACCCCGGGTGGCACCTCGCGCTGGACCTACGCAACATGCTCGTGGTGAGCGAATGCGTCGCCCGGGCCGCGGTGGAGCGCGCCGAGAGCCGAGGCGGGCACACCCGGGACGACCACCCGGTGATGGACCCCGAATGGCGACACGTGGTGTTGGTATGCACGCAGCACCTCAACAGTCGCATCGTTCGCGTCGAACGCGAGGAGCAGATCCCGATGCGGACGGACCTTATGGACCTGTTCGAACTTGACGAGCTGAAGAAGTACTTCACCGCCGAGGAGCTCCCGGGAGGGACGGACTGACATGGGCTACCAGCAGCAGTTCCGGGTGTGGCGGGGCGACACCCGCGGCGGGAGTCTTGTTGACTTCGACGCGGAGGTCAACGAGGGGGAAGTGGTCCTGGACGTGATCCACCGCCTGCAGGCCACCCAGGCTCCCGACCTCGCGGTGCGGTGGAACTGCAAGGCGGGCAAATGTGGATCGTGCAGCGCCGAGATCAACGGACGGCCCCGCCTGCTGTGCATGACGCGGATGTCCACGTTGCCGCCACCGCAGCCGGTGACGGTTACCCCGATGCGGACCTTCCCGGTCATCCGCGACCTCGTCACCGATGTCTCGTACAACTACCGCAAGGCCCGTGAAGTTCGCGCATTTATGCCACCGAAGGGTGCACAGCCCGGCGAGTATCGGATGCAGCAAGTAGACGTGGAGCGCTCGCAGGAGTTCCGCAAGTGCATCGAGTGCTTCCTGTGCCAGGACACCTGTCACGTGATCCGCGACCACGAGGAGAACAAGGAGAGCTTCTCCGGACCGCGCCTTCTCATGCGGATCGCTGAGCTGGACATGCACCCGCTGGACGCCGCTGCCGAGGAGGGCGTGGATCGCAAACGGGCCGCGCAGGACGAGCACGGCCTGGGATTCTGCAACATCACCAAGTGCTGCACCGAAGTGTGCCCGGAACACATCAAGATCACGGACAATGCGCTGATCCCGATGAAGGAGCGGGTAGTCGACCTCCGCTTCGACCCGCTGGCCCGGCTGTTTCGCCGCAACCGAGGGTAGGTCAGCGGGGAAGCGGCGGGCTGGGCACCGGGGTGCCGAGGTACTGAGTATGAAGCCGGGCCCAGGTGCCGTCGTCGATCGCGTGGCGCAGCACCGCGGTGACCCGCTCGAGGAGCACCTGGTCGCCCGGCGCCAGGCCGATTCCGTATTCGGTGGTCCCCAGTGGCTCACCGACCATTCGCAGCGTGCCGGGAGCCTCAGCCAGCATCGCCGCCACGGCAGCCTGATCGCCAGCGATCGCCTTGACCCTGCCCCCGAGCAGGTTCACGCAGGCAGCCAGGGTCGCCCGGGTCTGCAACCCGACGCCCGAAGCCGTCAGCGCTGCCGCGGTCGGTGAGTCCGCCGGCGCACACACCTCTCCATCACCGAGCGAGTTCAGGCCGGTGACCTGGCTGCTTGCGGGCACCGCCAGTTGCAGCGGGCGCACCAGGTAAGGACCCGCGATATTCACCTGCTCGCGCCGCTGCGGGGTGATCTCATAGCCACCGAGCACCAGGTCCGCTTCCCCTCGGCGCAGCGCCGCCTCGCGGCTGCTCCCGGCAAGGGGCTTGAAGCTGGTGGCCGCGGGATCGGCCCCCAGCTCACGCGCAATCAGATCAAGCAGCGCGATGTCGAACCCGGTGTAGTTGCCTGAGCCTGGCGAGCGCTGCGCCAGTCCAGGCGCCTCTTGGACGGCCACGATGAGCTTGCCTCGCTGGGTAATCCGGTCGATGGTCGGCGATCCGCTACCCACCGGGCGTGGTGGGGCGACCGTGTCAAACGGGCTGCCGGCCACGGGGGCGGGCTGGTCGCCGAACAGGTCGCTGACGCCGTCGACGACCCGACCCAGCACCCACAGCGCCGCGATCATGAGCACCACCAGCAGGCAGCCGATCCGCGGCCGCAGCCATCCGCGCCGGCGCATCACGTGCAGCGCCGACCGGGACCGCCTTTCGGGCGACGGCTTCGGCTCGGCCGGCGATTCCGCCCAGGGACGCCGCGGCTCAAGATCAGCCATCGCCCACCAGACGTCGAGTCACCGGTTGCCTGCGCATCGCGACAACTCTAGATGATCGATTCCCAGGTCACGGCCTGACGACCGTGGATCCAGTCCTCCATGGCGTCAGCCTCCTGCTGCGCTGGTTCCGGCCAGAGCCCGTTCATGAGGCATTGGTCTCGCAGCCTTGGACACCGCCGCGCCCGGATGCCCCCGACGAGTCAGCCGCCGCTCGGCCCACACGGCCAGTTTGCTGAGTGCGTAGTTGATCAGAACGAAGACGGCGCCCACGATCAGGTAAAGCTGCAGCGGGTTGCGTAACTCTTGAATAGCGATCGCCACGAACCTCACCGCCTCGACGTACAGGATCACGAAACCGAGTGAGGTGTCTTTGAAGATCACCACGAGCTGACTGATGAGCGCGGGCAGCATCACACGGACGGCTTGCGGGAGCAGGATCAGGCGCAGTGCCTGCCCGCGGGTGAGCCCGACCGCTGCCGCGGCCTCGGCCTGGCCTCGGGGGAGCGAGGCGATACCGGCCCGCACGATCTCGGCGATGATCACCGAGTTGTACGCGGTAAGACCGATCACCAGGTACCACAGCAGCGGCAAACTCACTCCGAGCTCGGGCAGCACCCGGGCGGCGAAGAAGATCACGATGACGACCGGCAGGCCCCGGAAGAACTCCATCGGCGCGACCACGGCCCAGCGCCCCCAGCGGGGCAAGCTGATCCTGGTCACGGCCAACACCGTGCCCAGCAGCAGCGAGAACGCCATCGCCAGCACGGCGGCCTGGACGTTGCGCAGCAGTGCCAGGCCGAGGTTGGTCCACAGCGCGACGAAGAACGGGTTCGCCGGGTTGACCACCGGTCCCCACTTCTCCTCGCTGAGCTGGCCTTGAGCCGCTAGCCGCAGCATCACGAGGACCACCAGCACGGCAAGTGCCAGGCCGACGACGATGCTGCCCGCCAGAATGCGCCGACGGGTGCGCGGACCGGGACGGTCGTAGAGAGCTGCGGTGGTCACCGCGCCACCGCCACCCTGCGCTCGATGATGCCCAGCGCCAGACCCGCCGGAATCGTGATAATCAGGTAGCCCGCCGCCACCCCGAGCAGTACCGGAATAAGAGCAAGTCCCTGCGCCGAGGTCAGCCTGGCCTGCACGCTGAACAGGTCCCCGCCAATTCCGAACGCGCCGGCAATCGCCGAGTTCTTGATCATCGCGATGATCACGCTACCGAGCGGCGGTACGACACTGCGCAGCGCCTGCGGCAACACGATGTCTCGCAGCGACTGGGTAAAGGTCAGCCCCACTGCCCGAGCGGCTTCGATCTGTCCGGCCGGCACCGCGTTGATTCCGCTGCGCACCGCCTCGCAGACGAAGGCCGAGGTATAGAGCACTAAGCCGGTGATGCCGAACCAGAAATAGGCGCCGTTGATACCGAGCTCAGGCAAGCCGAAGGCGCAAAAGAACAAAACGACGGTGAGCGGGCAGTTACGGAACACTGTCACCCAAGCCGTACCCGTTGCACGCAGCGGCGGGAACGGGGAGACCCGGAACGTGGCGATCACAGTGCCGAGCATCAGCGACCCGATCGCCGCGTACAGGCAGATCTGCAAGGTTGTGAGAAGGCCGTCTCGGTACAACCCGATGTTGTCGACGATGATGTCCACTGGCGGCCAGCGGTTAGCTGCAGCTGTCGAATGTAGGCAGCTGTGGCGTCTGCTTCGCTACCTTCCCGGCCGTCGTCGTCCAGGCCTCGGTGTACGCGCCGGACTCGGCTGCTTCGGTGAGCGTGTCGTTGATGAACGTGCAGAACGCAACATCACCTTGGCGGATCCCGATGCCGTAGGGCTCCTTGGTGAAGGTGTCACCCACCAACTTGAAGGCGCCGTTGCTGCTGTCCACGAACCCCAACAGGACCACGTTGTCAGTGGTCACCACGTCGACCTGGCCGGTGCGCAGCGCGTCGGCGCACTTGGAGTAGACGTCGAACAGCGTCAACTGAGCGGGATCGATGTACGTCCGGATGTTCTCCGCCGGTGTCGAACCCTGCACCGAACACACCCGGGCCCCAGTGCTGCGCAGTGAATCCGGCCCGGTGATGGTGTTGTTGTCCGACTTGACCATGAGCGACTGGCCGGCGAGGTAGTACGGGCCCGCAAAGCTGACCTGCTGGCGGCGCTTGTCGTTGATCGTGTAGGTCGCCACCACCAGATCCACTCTGCCCTGCTTGATCAACTCCTCGCGCTGTGCTGAGGGTGACTCCACCCACTGCACCTTGTCAGCCGGGATCCCGAGCGCGCCGGAGATGATCCGGGCGATCTCGGTATCGAAGCCGGTCAGGTTGCCGTCCAGGCCCCGCTGGCCGAACAGCGGCTGGTCGAACTTGGTGCCGATCCGGATGGTTTTAGTCTCGGCGAGCTTGGCCATCGTGGTGCCGGGCTCGAACTGGGCCCCTTGAGCGACTGGGGGGTTCGTGCTGCCGCCACCCAGATCCTGCTGCTGCCCGCATGCGGTCGCCGTCATGGCGAACGCGGCCATTGCTACACCCACTCGCAGTAGAGCTTTCCAGCGCATTCGCTACTCCTCACTTCACCAGAGGTGAAACCTGTAGGGACCTGACGGTGGACTATCAGTGCGTCAGGATCTTGCCAAGGAAGTCCTTGGCGCGAACCGAGCGCGGTGCGGCGAAGAACTGATCGGGCACCGAGTCCTCGACGATCTCCCCGTCGGACATGAACACCACCCGGTGCGCGGCACGGTGGGCGAAACCCATCTCGTGGGTGATCACGAGCATGGTCATGCCGTCGCGGGCCAGCGAGGTCATGACGTCGAGCACCTCCTGGACCATCTCGGGGTCCAGCGCCGAGGTCGGCTCGTCGAAGAGCATCACCTTGGGGCGCATGGCCAGCGCGCGGGCGATCGCGGCCCGCTGCTGCTGCCCGCCGGACAGCTCCGCCGGGTACTTGTCGGCCTGGTCGCTGATCCCGACCCGATCGAGCAGCTGCATCGCAGCCTCGTGCGCTTCCCGTTTGCTGATCCGGCGCACCCGCACCGGAGCGAGTTCCACGTTCTCCGCGATGGTCTTGTGGGAGAAGAGGTTGAACTGCTGGAAGACCATGCCGACATCGGCCCGCAGCCGGGCCAGCTCCCGGCCCTCTTCTGGCAGCGGTGACCCGTCCACCTGGATACTGCCCCCGTCGATCGGCTCCAGCCGGTTGATCGTGCGGCACAGTGTCGACTTGCCGGACCCCGACGGCCCGAGCACCACCACCACCTCGCCTCGGGCAACCTCGAGGTTGATGTCGCGCAGCACGTGCAGGGACCCGAAATGCTTGTTCACTCCGGCCATCCGGATCATCGGCGGCTCGGCTTTCGCGGGCGAACTCATCAGGTCCTCCGGGTGGGCCAGGGTGTCGCTGGCCAGGGTGTAGGGCTCATCTCTACCTGACGGGGTGTGACGTGGCATCGGAGGGATAGATTGCAACTCTGTCACGAATCGCTCAAGAGGGTGCATCGTGCCCACCGTCGGTTACCGAGGTGACCCGATAGTGGGTTCCGGTCCGGTCTTACCCTGGACAAGATAGGGAGGATAACCGGCAGATGACCGCGAGCACCGAGCAGCGCCCGCGCAGCTACCGCGTGCGCACCTACGGCTGCCAGATGAACGTGCACGACTCCGAACGGCTGGCCGGGCTGCTCGAGGCAGCCGGATACGTCCCCGCCGGGCCGGACGACACCCCCGATGTGATCGTGCTCAACACCTGCGCGGTGCGGGAGAACGCCGACAACCGGCTCTACGGCAACCTCGGTCAGCTCCGCCCGATCAAGCGCGGGCATCCCGGGATGCAGATCGCAGTGGGCGGCTGCCTGGCCCAGAAGGACCGCGGGGAGATCACCCGCCGAGCGCCCTGGGTCGACGTGGTGTTCGGCACCCACAACATCGGCGCGCTGCCGGTGTTGCTGGAGCGGGCCCGGCACAACGACGCCGCCCAGGTTGAGATCGCTGAGTCGCTGCAGGTGTTTCCCTCCGCGCTGCCCGCCAAACGGGACTCGGCGCACTCGGCCTGGGTGTCGATCTCGGTGGGATGCAACAACACCTGCACCTTCTGCATCGTGCCCGCGCTGCGCGGCAAGGAAGTCGACCGGCGTCCCGGCGAGGTGCTCGCGGAGGTCGAGGCCCTGGTGGCCGAGGGCGTACTCGAGGTGACTCTGCTGGGCCAGAACGTCAACGCCTACGGAGTCGGGTTCGGGGATCGGCGTGCATTCGGCGACCTGTTGCGTGCCTGCGGGCGGATCGACGGCCTGGAACGGGTGCGCTTCACCTCGCCGCACCCTCGGGACTTCACCTCAGACGTCATCGAGGCGATGGCGCAGACCTCGAACGTCTGCCACCAGCTGCACATGCCGTTGCAGTCCGGTTCGGACGCGGTGCTGCGGGCGATGCGCCGCTCTTACCGGACGCAGCGCTACCTCGCGATCATCGACGAGGTGCGGGCCGCGATGCCCGATGCCGCGCTGTCGACCGACATCATCGTCGGCTTCCCCGGCGAGACCGAAACCGACTTCCAGGCCACCCTGGACGTAGTGCGGGCGGCGTGTTTCAGCCAGGCGTTCACCTTCCAGTACTCACCCCGGCCAGGCACGCCGGCCGCCGACATGGATGGTCAGGTGCCCAAGGCGATCGTGCAGGATCGCTATGAGCGGCTCGTCGCGTTGCAGGAGGAGATCTCCTGGAAGCTCAACCGAAGCCTGGTCGGCAGCCAGGTGGAGGTGCTGGTCTCCGACGGCGAGGGTCGCAAGGACGCGGCGACTCGGAGAATGAGCGGGCGGGGCAGGGACGGCCGGCTGGTGCACTTCGAGCCGGGCGAGGTAGAGGTCCGGCCGGGGGACGTGGTGGTCGCGGAGATCACCTATGCGGCGCCGCACCACCTGGTGTCCAACCTGCCCCTGTGGACACACCGGCGGACCGTTGCGGGCGAGGCCTGGGCAGCCGGTCGACGCCCGACGACGCCGGGAGTGGTGCTCGGGCTGCCCTCGTTCGGCCGCCCGATATGACCGACCCGGACGGCATGGCCGAGCTGCGTGCCGAGATCGACGCGGTGGAGCGTTCGGCGCTGCGCCGGGTGGACCCTGGTGCCCGCGCGGCGGTGATCGCAGGCGCGGTCATGCTGCTGCTGCTGGCCATCACGATGCCGTGGGTCGGGGACACCAACGGCTGGGATGTGCTGCGCGGCACTGCGAACCCGGTCGACCGGGTCGGGCTGCTGCCGCGGCTGTTCGGTGTAGTCGCGCTGGGGTTCGGGGTCGGTCTTTCCGTGCTGGCGCTGGTCACCCGTCGCTGGGGTCTGGTCTGGGCCAGCGCACTGGGCTGTACTTACTGCGCGCTCGACGGGGTATGGGCGATCTGGTCTCGGCAGACCGTGTCCGCCGGCCCTGGTCCGGGCATCGGGATGGTGTTGGCCGTCGTTGCTGTGGTGGTGCTTGCCGTGCAGTGGTGGCGGCTCGCGCTGTCCCGGCGATAGCCGGAGCCGACCGGCCGGTTCACCCGCTGGTGACCGCCTGTTCTGCGGCGGCCAGCCACTCCCGCCACTGGTCAGCCTGGGCTTGCGCGGCGGTGGCTCGGCGGTCGTCCCCGGCGGCGCGGGCCTTGGCCGCCTGCGCCTCGAACTGCTCGACCCGGTCCCGGAACTGGTCCACCCGGGCCTGGACCTCCGGGTCGGTGTGTCGCCACTGCGCAGTGGCGGCCGAGCGGACCCGCTCCTCGACGGCCCGCAGCCGGCCTTCGAGCTCCCTGATCCGCTCTCGCGGGATCTTGCCCACGGTCTCCCAGCGCTCCTGGATATCCCGCAGTTGCGCTCGGGCGGCCTCGATGTCACCGGCGGGGTCGATCCGTTCTGCGGCGGCGACCAGCTCCTCCTTGCGTCTGATGTTGTGCTCCAGTTCCGAGTCCCGCCCGGAGAACGTGGCGCTGCGACGGCTGAAGAATTGTTCCTGGGCGGCGCGGAACCGCTGCCACAGGGCGTCGTCGGCTTCTTTCGGGGCGCGCCCAGCCGCCTTCCACTCCGCCATCAGGTTTCGGAAGCGGCTTGCGGTGGCGCCCCAGTCGGTGGATTCAGCCAGCTCCTCGGCCTGGGCGACCAGCTCTTCCTTACGATTCCGCGCCCCGACACGCTGCCGGTCGAGCTCGGCGAAGTGCGCACCGCGGCGCCGCGCGAAAGCGTCTCGAGCCTTGGAGAAACGGCGCCACAACGCCTCGTCGATCTTTCGATCGACACCCTTGATCGCCTTCCATTCATCGAGGATGGTGCGCAGCCGGTCGCCGCCGGCTTTCCACTGGGTGGACTCAGCGCCGATCTGCTCGGCCTCCTCCGCCAGCGCTTCCTTGCGGGCCGTTGCTTGTGCCCTGGCCCGCTCCCGGGCCGCCTTCGCGCCAGCGAGGGTTTCCTGGGCGTGCCGCTGTAGGTGGTCCAGGAGGGCGACGAGTCCGACAAGATCACCTAGCACGGTCGGCTCGACGAGCTCGTCGCGCAACGTGCGAACCCGGGACAGCGCCTGCTTGGGATCCCCTACGCCGGAGGCCAGCCGGGACTCCAGCAACTCGGTCTCGGTGAGCAGGTCGTCGAAGCGGCGGGCGAAGTGCGCCAGACCCTCCTCGGCTGTCCCTGCCTGCCACGAGCCGACCGCCCGCTCGCCATCGGCGGTGTGGGAGTACACCGTCCCGTCGGCAGTTACCCGTCCCCAGCGTTGCGGATCCCGGCAGGCCCGCGAGACCGAAGGCCGGGGCCCGATGGCCCGCCGACCGGCGTTGTCGCCTTCCGAACGCGGCGGCTGGGTCGCAGGAGCGAGCTCGGTGGACGCGTTTTCGGTGTGGTTGTGCTCGGTCATGCCGGCCTTCCTCGACCTCGTGCCCGCCGCCGCGTCGTGCGGACGCCTCGACTGCAGACTGTGCGCTTCGACCGGAAGTCCCAAACGACCGGCGACGGCCGCATTGAAGCAGTTCAGGTGCGCGTGCGGGGGAGCAGGTGCGAAGTGGGCACTAACCTGCACTGGTGATCGTACGCGTGGCGGTGGCGTCGCATCCACCCACCCTGGTGTTGCGGTGAGGCCGCGCGCCGTCGCGGTGGTGGGCCCTACCGCCACCGGCAAGTCCGACCTCGCGGTCGAGCTGGCCCGCAGGCTGGACGGTGAGGTGGTCAACGCCGATGCGATGCAGCTTTATCGGGGTATGGACATCGGCACTGCGAAGCTGCCACTGGCTGCGCGGCGTGGGGTGCGCCACCACCTCCTCGATACGCTCGAGGTCACCGAGGCCGCATCGGTGGCCGCCTACCAGCGTGCGGCCCGCCGCATCATGGAGGAGTTGCTCGCCGCGGGCCGGGTGCCGGTGCTCGCCGGAGGTTCCGGGCTCTATGTGCGGGCGGTGCTGGACGACCTCGACTTCCCTGGCACCGACCCCGGGGTGCGGGCCGAGCTCGAGGCCGAGCTGGCCGAGCGCGGGGCGCCGGCGCTGTACCGCCGGCTGCACCGGCTCGACCCGGTGGCGGCCGGCCGGATCCTGCCTACCAACGGGCGCCGGCTGGTGCGTGCACTGGAGGTCATCCGGCTCACCGGGCGCCCGTTCGCGGCGGCGCTGCCACAGCCCGGTCCGGCGCGCTACGGCGCTGTGCTCATCGGGCTGGACACCGACCCCGCGGTGCTGGACGCACGGATCGACGCCCGGGTGAATCGAATGTTCGCCGCCGGGCTGGTCGAGGAAGTCCGCCAGCTGCTGCCCAGCGGCCTTCGGGAGGGACGGACGGCGTCACGGGCGCTGGGCTACCAGCAGATCCTCGCCGCACTGGATGCGGGCACCGACCCGGCCTGCGCCGCTGACCTCACCGCCCGGGTAACGCGGCGCTTCGTGCGCAGGCAGCGCAGCTGGTTTCGGCGGGACGACCGGATCAGGTGGCTCGACGCCCACCGCTGCGACCTGCTCGACGCCGCGCTCTCAGCGATGGTGGACGGATAGGCTCGGTACGATGGACCAGGGCGTCGAGTTCCTCAAGGGGCACGGGACGGAGAACGACTTCATCCTGCTGCCCGATCCCACTGGCTCGCTGGACCTGACGCCGTCCCGGATCCGCGCCCTCTGCGATCGACGCCGCGGGCTCGGTGCCGACGGGGTACTGCGGGTGGTGCCAGGTGCTCTGGTGCACGACGTGCCGCCAGGCACCTCACCTCACGACTGGTTCATGGACTATCGCAACGCCGACGGCTCCGTCGCTGAGATGTGTGGCAACGGGGCGCGGGTATTCGTCCGATACCTGGCTGAGGCCGGGCTGGTCAGCGAACCCGAATTCCGGATCGGCAGCAGATCCGGCTCGCGCACGGTGCGGCGCAACGACGACGGCTCAGTGGCCGTCGAGATGGGGCGGGTTCGGCGCAACGGCACCTCTACGGTGACTGTGGAGGGTGTGGCGTTGCGCGGGCTCGTTGTGGACGTCGGTAACCCGCATCTGGTCTGCCTGACCGAGGTGCCGGTGGAGCACCTGGACCTCACCGTGCCGCCGGGGCACGACCCTGGAGCCTTCCCGCACGGCGTCAACGTCGAGTTCGTCAACGTGCTGTGCGCCGGGCAGCTGCGGATGCGGGTGCACGAGCGGGGGGTGGGGGAAACCCGCTCCTGCGGCACCGGAACGGTGGCGGCGCTGGCTGCCGCGCTGGATGCGCAGCGCCGACACACCGGCGGGGCCGACGTGCAGGTGCCCGGGGGGCTCGTGCATGTGGCGATCGCCGAGGACAACAGCACGCTGACCGGGCCTGCGGTGCTCGTCGCCGCTGGCCGGTTGGCTCCCGATTGGTGGTCGGCGCACTGACGGCAGCACGCCGCCTTGCCGCAGTCTCGGGGAATTCGAGTGGTCGTGGATGAGCCGGGCGTGCCACGATAAGAGGCGTATGACGACCTCACCGATTTTCCCGCCCCATGGTCCCGACCCTGCCAAGTACTCCGCTGGCGAGGAGTTGCCCGACCGGGTCGCGGCCTCCCGGGGTGAGTGGGACCTTGAGGACCGCTCCGCGTTACGTCGCGTGGCAGGCTTGTCCACCGAGCTCACTGATGTCACAGAGGTCGAGTACCGGCGGCTTCGTTTGGAGCGTGTGGTGCTCGTCGGGGTGTGGACCGAGGGCTCCGCGGCCCAGGCCGACGCATCGTTGGCCGAGCTGGCCCGGCTCGCCGAGACTGCCGGGTCGCAGGTGCTCGATGGTCTCGTCCAGCGCCGGGAGCGTCCCGACCCGGCAACCTACATCGGCTCCGGCAAGGTCCTCGAGCTGCGTGAGATGGTCCTCGACGCTGCCGCCGACACGGTGATCTGCGATGGCGAACTCACCCCCGGCCAGCTTCGGCAGCTCGAGGCCAAGCTCAAGGTCAAGGTCATCGACCGGACCGCGCTGATCCTCGATATCTTCGCCCAGCACGCCCGCTCCCGGGAGGGCAAGGCGCAGGTCGAGCTGGCCCAGCTGAGCTATTTCTTGCCACGGCTGCGTGGCTGGGGCGAGTCGCTGTCCCGGCAGGCCGGTGGCGCTGGCGGTGGGGCCAGCGGTGGAGTGGGCACCCGCGGGCCTGGCGAGACCAAGCTGGAGACCGACCGGCGGCGCATTCACCGCCGGCTCGCCAAGCTGCGCCGCGAGATTGCTGCGATGCGCACGGTCCGCGACACCAAGCGGGGCCGCCGGCGCGCCAACGAAGTTCCCAACGTGGCCATCGTCGGCTACACCAACGCGGGCAAGTCCAGCCTGCTCAACGTGCTCACCGGGGCCGGGGTCCTGGTACAGGACGCCCTGTTCGCCACCTTGGACCCCACCACCCGCCGGGCAGCCACACCAGAAGGACGTGACTACACGCTGACCGACACCGTCGGTTTCGTCCGCCACCTGCCGCATCAGTTGGTGGAGGCGTTTCGCTCCACGTTGGAGGAGACAGCCGACGCTGACCTGCTGCTGCATGTGGTCGACGGGGCCGACCCGATGCCCGAGCTGCAGGTGGAAGCGGTGCGCGAGGTCCTCGCCACGATCAACGAGGGGCGCGAGGCACCGATGCCACCCGAGTTGCTGGTCGTGAACAAGATCGACGAGGCCGACCAGTTCGTGCTGTCGCGGCTGCGCCACCTGCTGCCGAACGCGTCGTTCGTGTCTGCGCACACGGCCGCCGGCATCACCGGCTTGGTCCAGCGGATCGCCGACGCGTTGCCCCGCACGCAGGTCGAGGTCGACGCATTGCTGCCGTGGACCCAAGGCGCCCTGGTCGCGCGAGTGCACGCCGAGGGCGAGGTGCTGGGTACCGCGCACACCGAGGACGGCACTCGGCTGCGCGCGCGGGTACAGCCTGATCTCGCCGGAGCGTTGGCCGGTTACCTGGTAGAGGCCTGACACCGGGTCACTCGGCCTCACAGCCGCCGCAGCACCGCCACCACCCGGCCGAGCACGGTCGCTTCGTCCCCTGGGATCGGCTCGTAGGCAGGGTTGTGCGGGAGCAGCCAGAGACGCCCGTCACGGCGCTTGAACGTCTTCACGGTCGCCTCGCCGTCAATCATGGCAGCGACGATGTCCCCGTTCTCGGCGGTGGGCTGCTGGCGGACGACCACCCAGTCCCCGTCGGTGATCGCCGCCTCGACCATGGAGTCACCCGCCACCCTCAGCAGGAACAGCGAACCCTCACCGACGATCTCCTTCGGCAACGGGAAGACGTCTTCGACGGCCTGCTCGGCGAGGACCGGGCCACCTGCCGCGATCCGGCCGACCACGGGCACGAAGATGGGGGTGGGGCGAGCGCTGGTGGCCTCCGAGGTGTCAGGAGTCTCGGGCGCACTCTCCGCGGGTCGGACGCCGACTGCGCGGGGTCGGTTGGGGTCGCGGCGTAAGTATCCTTTGCGCTCCAGCGCGCGCAACTGGTGGGCGACCGACGAGGTGGATGTGAGCCCTACCGCCTCACCGATCTCCCGCACACTCGGCGGGTAGCCGAATCGCTGCACCCAGTCCCGGATCACCTCGAGGACGCGCCGCTGCCGTGGGGTGAGGCCGTCAGCACCGGCGCTGCTCTCGTCGAGGTCGGGGAAGACGTGCACCTGCCCGGCATTGCCCGCGCCCGGTGTCTGCGCTCCGGAACCGGCCACGTCCGGTTCGTCGCTACGCTGTCGCCCCACCGCTCCTCCTCAGACCAACCCTTGCACCAACAGACCGGCTCGGTCCGCTCTCGGAGACGACGCTAACCAGTGTCTCGCCAGAGATCAAACATCTGTTCGAACAACACGCCGCGTAGTCGTCGGTTCTGTCGGACCTCCGTGATAGACATCGCACAGCAGTTCGATCGAACTCGCGTTCGATGGTACCCGGCGATGAGGAGTCTCGATGACGGCACCAGCGCAGCTGAGCAAACAGCCCGCGGCACTCGATTCGGAGGTTGGACCGGCCGGCGCCAGGGCGACGCTCACCAGGTCGCTTCCTGCGCCTCCGGCACCCGTGCTGCCTATCGCCCCTCCGGTGCGGGGGTATTCGGCGCCTCCGGCGCGTCGGCAGTTGCGGGGCCCGGCGGTGGACGGGGCGGAGGCGGCGCGCACCCGGGCGCCACGACCGAACAAGGTGGTGCGCTTGGCGGCCGCCGCCACCGTGACGCTCGCGGTGGTCGGCGGTCTGGGATGGATCGGGCAGCCCCCCGGCCCCGGCGTTCCGGCACAGACGGCGGTGATCCAGGTAGGTGCCGGCGAGACCGTGTGGGATGTTGCGCAGCGGGTAGCGCCGAAGTCCGACCAGCGCGCAGTGGTGGAACGGATCCGGCAGCTGAACGGGTTGGCGGGCTCGGCCGTCCAGCCCGGTCAGCAGTTGCAGGTACCCGACGGGCGGCGGTGAGCGACCCGGAGCTACGCCGCCCGGATGCCCCATGAGAGCGTCACAGCGCGGTCCTCGCAGACCTTGCGCGCCGTGGCGGCTCGACTTACCGTCGACCCCCACATATAGTAGTTACAGTGATGTTGTTCGCCCACAGATTGGGCCTGGTGGTCGCCGGTCGTCCTGAGGACGCGGTCCGCATCGGCATGACGTCAGGAAGGTGAGGTGCATGCGCTGTCCGTTCTGCCGGCACTCCGACTCGCGCGTCATCGATTCGCGCGAGGTCGAGGATCGGCAGGCGATCCGCAGGCGGCGGTCGTGCCTGGAATGCGGTCGCCGGTTCACTACCGTGGAGGAGCCGGTGCTCGCGGTGGTGAAGCGCTCGGGGGTCACCGAACCGTTCAGCCGAGACAAGGTCGTCCGCGGAGTGCGCAGGGCATGTCAGGGACGACCGGTGGACGAGGATGCGCTTGCGCAACTGGCGCACCGGGTGGAGGAGACGATCCGCTCCTTGGGCAGCGCCGAGGTGCCCAGCCAGGAGGTCGGGTTGACCATCCTCGGCCCGCTGCGAGATCTCGACGAGGTGGCCTACCTGCGCTTCGCCAGCGTCTATCGGTCGTTCTCTTCGATCGAGGACTTCGAGAAAGAGATACGAAGCCTGCGGGACGCCCCGTCGCACCAGCGGCAGCACATCGAGGAGCAGCCGACATGACGTGAAGCACGCACCGCGGAGCCAGCGACGGCACCACGACGGACCCAACCCGCTCCGGACGGGGAACCCGGACCGGGAGTATGCACACCGTGATAGAGAGGGATGAGGTATGACCGAGACCGTCGGGACGGGAGCTTCTCCGGCTGCGCAGCCCAAGCGCGCGCTGCGGATGGAGCGGGTCCACACCACCGAGGCGCGCCACCCCTACGACGAGGTGACGTGGCAGCGCCGGGACGTGGTGATGACCAACTGGCGGGACGGCACGGTCAACTTCGAACAGCGTGGCGTGGAGTTCCCCGATTTCTGGTCGGTCAACGCGGTAAACATCGTGACCAGCAAATACTTCCGCGGTGCGGTAGGCAGCGAACAGCGCGAGTCGAGCCTGCGCCAGCTGATCGACCGGGTGGTGACGGCCTACACCGCGGCCGGTGTGCGGCACGGGTACTTCGCCACCGAGACCGACAAGGACATCTTCTCCGACGAGTTGACCTGGATGCTGCTGCACCAGGTGTTCAGTTTCAACTCCCCAGTCTGGTTCAACGTCGGCACCACCTCCCCCCAGCAAGTCTCGGCGTGTCAACCGTACGACGCACTGGTTAGCACTCCCGCCGGAATGGTGCCCATCGGACAACTCGTTGAGCAGGATTCCGTCGACACCAAGGTCTACGACGCCCACGGCATCACCCGGATCGTCGCGACCAAGGCCAACGGCGTCAAGCAC
The DNA here is from genome assembly GCA_050699975.1 of Pseudonocardiaceae bacterium. Classification (GTDB taxonomy): domain Bacteria; phylum Actinomycetota; class Actinomycetes; order Mycobacteriales; family Pseudonocardiaceae. The sequence continues at coordinate 27,090 of JBOHGH010000006.1, forward strand.
GTCCTGCGGATCCACACAAAGGCTGGGCACATGCTGGACGTCACGGCGGACCATCTCGTGTGGCGCTCCAGCAGTGAAAGAACCGGGAAGTTTGTTCCGGCCGATGAACTTCGCGCGGGTGACCAGCTGGAGTGGCACCGACGCGCGGCGTTCGGGGAGCAGGAGATCGATTCCCGAACGGTGGCCGAGGCCGCGCTCGCGGGCTGGCTACAGGCTGACGGTTTTGTCGGGCAGTACACGGGCACCAACCGCTCGCTGACGATCGAGGCGATGACCGTCACCGAGGCAGAGCTGGCATGGGTGACCAGTTCCCTCGACCAGGTGTTCCCTCACGTGCACCGCCACGAGCGGCGCGTGACGACGCAGGACTCTTCGCTGGACTGCAGGCGGACCCGCCTCTATGGCACGACCCTCACGGACTTCGTGGACGCCTGGGACCTTCGGGTGCGCGGAACAGAGATGCGGGTGCCGGGGCGGCTGCTCACCGCACCGCTACCGGTGGTCGCGGCCTACCTACGCAGCCTGTTCCAGGCCGAGGGCTATGTCATCACGCGGGAGCGCTCGACGCTGCTAGGTCTCGACATGATCTCCGAGGGGCTGATCCGCGACGTGCAGGCACTGCTCGCCCGGTTCGGCATCTTCGCGCGGGTGGGCCACAAGGCCGAGCGGCGCTCCGATAGGCACGATCTGTGGGGCATCCGGATTCAGAACGGCGGGGACCGTCGGATTTTCGCCGACGAAATCGGCTTCATCGACCCGGGCAAGGCTGCCAAGCTGGAGGCATCGTTCGAACTGCCGGGTCTTGCCGCCCGGGAAGTCAAGCGTCTCGAGATCGCTCGGATTGAGCCTCGCGGCGCGATGGAGGTCTACGACATCCAGACCGAGTCTGGCGAGTACCTGTCAAGCAACCTTCGGGTGCACAACTGCTTCATCCTTTCCGTCGATGACACCATGGACTCGATTCTCAACTGGTACCGGGAAGAGGGGCTGATCTTCAAAGGTGGTTCAGGTGCCGGCCTGAACCTTTCTCGTATCCGCTCATCGAAGGAACTACTGTCCTCCGGGGGTGCGGCATCCGGTCCGGTGAGCTTTATGCGCGGAGCGGACGCTTCGGCCGGCACCATCAAATCGGGCGGAGCCACCCGGCGTGCCGCGAAAATGGTCGTGCTCGACGTCGATCATCCTGATATCGGCGAGTTCGTGCAGACTAAGGCATCCGAGGAACGCAAGATCCGGGTGCTCCGTGACGCCGGATTCGACATGGACCTCGGCGGCAAGGACATCACCTCGGTCCAGTACCAGAACGCCAACAACTCGGTCCGGGTCTCCGATGAGTTCATGCGTGCGGTGGAGACCGGCGGCGACTTCGGGCTTCGCGCCCGGATGACCGGCGAGGTCATTGAGACCGTAAGAGCCAAGGAGCTCTTCCGAGAGATCACCCAGGCTGCCTGGGCATGCGCCGATCCCGGCCTGCAGTACGACGACACGATCAACGACTGGCACACCTGCCCGGAGTCCGGACGTATCACCGCCTCTAATCCGTGTTCCGAGTACTTGCACCTCGACAACTCGAGCTGCAACCTTGCGTCCATCAACCTGATGAAGTTCCTCCGCGAGGACCTCACATTCGACGCGGAGCTGTTTACCAGGACGGTGGAGCTGGTCATCACCGCGATGGACATCTCGATCTGCTTCGCGGACTTCCCGACCGAGGCCATTGCAGACACCACCAAGGCGTTTCGGCAGCTCGGCGTCGGCTACGCCAACCTCGGGGCGTTGCTGATGGCCACCGGGCACGCTTACGACTCCGACGGTGGACGTGCGCTGGCTGCGGCGATCACCTCGCTGATGACCGGCACCGCGTACAAGCGCTCTGCGGAACTTGCCGGGGTCGTCGGCCCCTACGACGGCTACGCTCGCAACGCCGAACCGCACCAGCGGGTGATGCGCAAGCACGCTGCGGCCAACGATCTGATCCGTGCCTATCATCACAACGACCGAGCCGTGCAGAAGGCCGCTACGAAGGCGTGGCAGGATGGCATTCGAATCGGCGAGAAGAATGGTTGGCGCAACGCTCAGGCCAGCGTAATCGCACCGACTGGAACCATAGGGTTCATGATGGATTGTGACACGACCGGGATTGAGCCGGACTTTTCGTTGGTGAAGTTCAAGAAACTGGTCGGCGGCGGGTCCATGCAGATAGTCAATCAGACGGTGCCGAAGGCACTCGCTGCGCTGGGCTACCAGGAGGAACAGAATGAGGCGATCGTCGAGTACATCGCCGAGCACGGCCACGTGATCGATGCTCCTGGGCTGCGTCCCGAGCATTACGAGGTGTTCGACTGTGCGATGGGGGAGCGAGCCATTGCGCCGATGGGGCATGTCCGGATGATGGCGGCGACCCAGCCGTTTATCTCTGGAGCCATCAGTAAGACCGTGAACATGCCCGAAAAGGCCACCGCCGCCGACGTCGAGGAAATCTACTTCCAATCCTGGAAGATGGGGATCAAGGCGCTGGCGATCTACCGAGACAACTGTAAGGTGGGCCAACCACTGTCCACCGGAAAAACCGCAACCACCGCGGCGGAGAAGGTGGTCGCGGAGGGTAGGCCGGTGCGCAAGCGGCTGCCCAAGAAGCGGCCCAGCGAAACCGTCTCCTTCACCGTCGGTGGCGCCGAGGGCTACCTGACCGCAGGGTCTTATCCCGACGACGGGCTCGGTGAAATCTTCGTCAAGATGTCCAAGCAGGGCTCCACCCTGGCCGGTGTGATGGACGCTTTCTCTATGGGGATCTCAATAGCGTTGCAGTACGGGGTGCCGCTGGAGACCTACGTCTCGAAGTTCGTGAACATGCGCTTCGAGCCGGCGGGGATGACCGATGACCCGGATATCCGGATCGCGACCAGCGTGGTGGACTACCTGTTCCGTCGAATCGCGCTAGATCACCTGCCCATGGAGAAGCGAGAGCAACTGGGCATCCTGACCGCCGAGGAGCGCACCGCGCAGGTGTCTGCCGATTACGGCGTCGGCCAGGGCAACGGTGTAGACATCGAATCCCTTTCCACCTCGGCGGACTCCACCATCGCTTCCCCGGCAGCGCATGCCCGGCCGGCGCCGGTGTACGTGGGCAGCTCCACGGAGCTGTGGGAACTGCAGCAGGGCAAAGCCGCCGACGCGCCGCTGTGCTTGACCTGCGGAACCAAGATGCGGCCGGCCGGCTCCTGCTACGTCTGCGAGGGCTGCGGCTCCACCAGCGGCTGCAGCTGATAGTGAGCGCAGTGGGGGGCTGCAGCGTCAGCGAGTGACGGTGGTGAGAAAGGCTCGCGGCAGGGCCCGTTCTTCGCCGAGCACGAAGCAGCCCCCATCGACGGGGTGGTGCCTCGGGCGCGGCGCGAGAGTCACGGTCCAACAGCGGAGACTCGACCCAGCCGATGGGCTGCACGACGTACGGCCGTCATTCACGTGGCGTCCTTCCACACGATCAGGTTGCTCTGGGCGTCCAGGCCCATCAACAACGGCTGACCCACCCACCCAGGTCACCCGGGCGCGGCGACGGGCGGCGGTCACCGCGTGCCGTGGCGATGACCGCGCTGCCCGGTGCCGCTCAGGGGGCCCACTCGCCGGCCGGCTGCCTGGTGGTGACGTTGAGGCGGTTCCAGACGTTGATCTGGGCGATGGAGATGACCAAGGCCGCCAGCGCCGGCTCGTCGTAGTGCCGGGCGGCCTCGTCCCAGATCTCGTCGGGTACCGGGTCCGGCCGATCACTGAGCCGGGTGACGGCCTCGGTGAGCGCCAGCGCGGCGCGTTCGGCATCGGTGAAGTAGGGCGCATCCCGCCAGGCCACCACCGCGAAGAGCCGCTCGTCTGTTTCGCCTGCCTTCTTGGCGATGCGAGGGTGCCCGTCAACGCAGACGCTGCAGCCGTTGATCTGGCTCGCGCGCAGGTGGACGAGTTCGAGGGTCCGGGACGGCACGCCGCCTTTCTCCGTGGACTTCGCCAGGGCAAGCAGGGCCTGCATGGCGTCAGGAAGGATCATCACCGGGTTGCTCATCCGTGCTTGCATGATTGCTCTCCTCCAGGGTCTTCGGGTGTCTTTGCTGAACCGGAATGCTGAAGGCTCAGCCGGTCTCCTTGTCACATCGGCTGGGTTTCGTCCGTCACTGATATGACGGAACACGACGGAGGAATGTGACCGATGGACGAGCACGACTGGCTGGCGGAGCGATTCGAGGCCAACCGCACCCACCTGCGGACGGTGGCCTACCGGATGCTCGGCTCACTGAGCGAGGCCGACGACGCCGTCCAAGAAGCGTGGCTGCGCCTGCGCCGCTCCGACACCACCGGCGTCGAGAACCTGGGCGGATGGCTGACGACCGCCGTCGCCCGGGTGTCCCTGGACATGCTGCGCTCGCGCACGTCGCGGCGCGAGGAACCCCTCGACGCGCGCCTGCCCGACCCGATCGCGAGCCGCGCGGATGGGATCGATCCCGAGCACGAAGCGCTGCTGGCTGACTCGGTCGGTCCCGCGCTGCTCGTGGTACTCGACACGCTGGCTCCCGCCGAGCGGCTCGCGTTCGTGCTGCACGACACGTTCGCCGTGCCCTTCGACGAGATCGCTCCCATCGTGGGGCGCTCCCCGGCCGCAGCTCGGCAGCTCGGCAGCCGCGCACGCCGCCGGGTGCAGAGAGCGGACCCGGTTCCCGACGCCGATCTCACCCGCCAGCGAGAGGTCGTCGACGCCTTCCTCGCCGACCCAGAGCGCCTTCGCCAGCTCGACCTGGCGGTGCTCGACGACTGCCGACGGCCCGCTCCTCGCAGTGGGCGAGAATCTCCAGGTCCCCCAGCGCGCTGCGGGTAGCGGTGTTGGGTAACCCTGGTCAGGTGCAGACGCATCTCGTGGGGCGGGCCTGTCGTGCGGCAGGGTGGCGGCTGGTCGGTGAGGACCATCCACGCTCTGGCGAAGGATCCAGAACGCGAGTTTGTCGCACTCGTCCGTCGGGCGAATGACGATGGGTGATCATCGTCGGCGCAGGCTGTCGCCGAGCGCTGAGAGGAGGCTGGGATGCCGGAGAGGGCACTGGTACTCGGCGGCGGTGGGATCACCGGCATCGCCTGGGAGCTGGGGGTGCTTGCCGGTCTGGCTGAACACGGGGTAGACCTGCGCGATGCCGACCTTGTGGTCGGCACATCAGCCGGGTCAGTGGTGGGCGCGCTGATCACCTCGGGTAACGATCTCGAGGAGCTCTACGCCAGTCAACTCGTCCCGCCGGATCCTGAGCCACCTGTCCGAATGGGGATCGCCACGATCCTGCGGTGGAGCTGGGCCGTTGCCTGCTCCCGGGGCTCGCAGCAGGTCGGAGCACGAATTGGCAGGATGGCGACGGCGACCGCGACGGTTCCGGAAGCCGAGCGCCGCGGGATCATCGAAGCCCGGCTGGGAGGGCGCACCTGGCCGCAGCAGACCCTGCTGGTCACAGCAATCGATGCCGAATCGGGCGAGTTCGCCGCTTTCGGGCAGGGCAGCCAGGTGGGGGGCACCCCAGTGACCATGGTCGATGCCGTGGCGGCCAGCTGCTCGGTGCCGGGGGTGTGGCCAGCGACTACCATCGGCGGACGGCGCTGGATCGATGGGGGGGTGCGCTCGACGACCAACGCCGATCTGGCCGCGGGGCACGAGCGGATCGTCGTGCTCGCACCGATCACGCGAGGTTTCCCGCCGGGGGCTGGAGCCGCTGGCCAGGTGGCCGCACTGCGAGAGCAGGCACAGGTCACCCTCGTCACGCCCGACGCCGCCGCCCGACGTGCGATCGGCCGCAACGTGCTGGATCTGGCGCGCCGGGCACCGGCAGCGCTGGCCGGCCGCGCCCAGGCCACATCGGTCGTCACCGAGGTAACCCGGGTGTGGTCGGACTAGCGCGGTGGCAGTGTGACTGCGCTCATGCCTCAGCTCTCGCCGGTGCCATCCTCCTGCTCGGCGAGGAACTGCTCGAGCTCCGCTGCGATCTCGTCGCCGGTGGGCAACGGCGCGGCATCACTGGACAGCAGCGGGCGCCGATCGGACTTACCCGCGACGGCGTCGAACTGTGCCTCCAGCCCGGCCACCACCGACATACTTTCCGGGGAGCTGGCGACCTGTTCATCCACTGCGGCGAGAACCCGCAGCGCAGTGGGTCGTAGCGCCTCGACGGGCAGGTCCAACCCACTGCTGCGGGCCAGATGCTCCAGCAGACCGCGGGCGGATTCTGGGTACTCGATGCGGGCCAGGTAGTGCGGCACGTGCACCACGAAACCCATCGCGTCGTGCCCGGCCTGACCCAACCTCAACTCCATCAGCGCCCCGGCATGGCCGGGGATCTCCATGGTGCCAAACCACGGCTGGTAGTCGGAGATCAACTCGCGACGGGTGGCGTGCGCGGTGACCGTCACCGGCCGAGTGTGCGGGACGGCCATCGGTACTGCTCCCAGACCCACCGTCAGGCCTACCCCGAAGCGCTCGACCAGCTCGCGGACCGCGTCGATGAACCGGTCCCACTGTAGATCCGGCTCCGGACCAGCAAGGAGCAAGAACGTGGTACCCGCGCTGTCACGCACCTCGTGCAGCACCAGCTCGGGCTGCTCATAGCCCGCCCAATGGTCCCCATCGAAGATCATCGTCGGTCGGCGGGAGCGGTAGTCCAGTAGCCGGTCGACGTCGAACGTGGCGAGGACGCGGTGCTCCAGATTCGCCAGCAGATGTGCCACTGCCACATGACCAGCTTGGCCGGCGTCGACGAACCCGGTCAGGGCGTGCACCAGTACCGGAGCCGTCGGGGCCGAAGGTTCCGCCTCGATGTGGTACAGGTCGGCGGTCACTGGACTGCCACCTCGTTTCGGCTCGGTTGGCCCTCTCGTGAAGGGCCCTTGCAGTCGATACAACGCTGCACACCGTCGAATCCATCCCTTCCGCGGCGCCGCGCGATGTCACAGCGGGGCACACCCTCCCGCCCTTTAGTGGTAACGACTATCGTTTACGATCTCCTCAACCACGTTGGAAGGAGATCGGAGCACAGTGCGCATTGCCTTCGTCGGCAAGGGCGGCAGCGGTAAGACGACGCTGTCGGCTCTCTTCACCCGCTACCTCGCCGAGCTCGGCCGGCCCGTGCTGGCCGTTGATGCCGACATCAACCAGCACCTCGGTGAGGCGCTGGGCTTGGAGGACGAGCAGGTCCCACCGCTGGCCGCGCAGCTGCCCTGGATCAAGGAGCACCTGCGCGGTAGCAACCCACGGATCACGTCAGCCGATGCGATGATCAAGACAACCCCGCCCGGCCGGGGATCCCGGATGCTCCGATTGAACCCCGACGATGAGCTGCACCGGCGCTTTGCCCGCCCGGTCGGCGGCGCACAGCTGATGGTCACCGGGGAGTTCGAACCCGAGGACATCGGGGTGAGCTGCTACCACTCCAAAACCGGAGCACTGGAGCTCTATCTCAACCACCTGATGGACGGACCCAGCGAATACGTGGTGGTCGACATGACCGCGGGCGCCGATGTGTTGGCGTCCGGACTGTTCACCCGCTTCGACCTTGTGGTCCTGGTCAGCGAACCTACCCGGCGCGGGGTCAGGGTGTACCGGCAGCTCCGGCAGCACGCCGAGGGCCACGGGGTGCGGCTGCGCGTGGTCGGCAACAAGGTGGCTGCCGAGGATGACACCGCCTGGCTGCGTGGCGAACTGGGCACCGCCCTGCTAGCGACGGTAGGCCAGTCAACTTGGGTGCGGGCCGCGGAACAAGGGCGTACCCCCGGGTTCGATGCGCTGGAGCCCGATGTGCGCCACGCCCTGAATGCGGTACTCGCCGAGCTTGACGGAGTACAGCGGGACTGGACGGCGTATCACCGCGACACCGTGCATTTTCACCTACGCAATGCGAGGGCCTGGGCGAACCAGTCGGCGGGCAGGGACCTTGCCGACCAGGTGGACCCGGAGTTCCTCCCTGCTGTTTGCTCGTGAGTCACCGATCGAGGAGGACCGATGTCACTGGACGTTTCACCCACGATGATCGAAGCAGCGCAGCGCGGTGAGCTCGATGATGCAGCGTTCGTGGCCGTCGTACGGGATTCGCTGCCCTACGCCTGGCAGGTGATCTCGCAGGTCGTCGGTGATCTCGAGATCGATACCCGGTCGGAGTTCGCTGATCATGCGGTACCCCCGCCGGACGAGGCGGCTCGGGGGCAGCTGCTGCGGGCCCTGGCCAGCGATGCCATCCGGGGTGCCCTGCAGCGCCACTTCGGGGTGCAGCTGGCCTTCCAAAACTGCCACCGGGTGGCGGCGTTCCGCCCTGAGGCGGTGCCTGGCGAGGCCTACCGGCGGTTTGTCTCCGCCCGAGACCAGGTGCTCAACCAGACACCGGAGCTTCGGGACTGCTGAGCCGTTTCCGCCAGCGGCTCGGGGCGGCGGTTGAGTAAGATCGATTTCACACTTGCGGTCCCGGGCGGCAGGCTTCGGTGTATGCCACTGGTGCCGCGTCACCTTGTCGCCTTCCTTGCCGCCGTTTTGCGCAGTCCGGCCACCATGGGCGCTGTGGCGCCGAGCTCCTCGCACCTGGCGGCCCGGCTGGCCGCTGTGGTGCCCCGGGTCGGGGAGCCGGTCGTGGTCGAGCTCGGGCCTGGCACCGGGTCGGCCACCACCGCTATCGAGCACCGGCTCGCTGGCCGAGGGCGGCACGTAGCGGTGGAGATCGACCTGGTGCTGGCCGAACACCTGCGCGCCGAGCATCCCGATGTCGAGGTGCTGGTCGGGGACGCCGCCGAGCTAGAGCGGCTGCTCGCCGAGCACCAGGTGCCCGCCGTCGATGCCGTGGTCAGCGGTCTGCCCTGGTCACTGATCAGCGCCGGCGCCCAGCGCGCCATCGTCGACGCGACCGCACGCTCGCTGTGTCCCGGAGGTTCGTTCACCACCCTCGCCTACGTGCACGCGCTGCGGATGACCCCGGCCCGGCGGTTCCGTGCACTGCTCGGCGAAGTGTTCGATGAGGTGCTGACCACCCGAACGGTCTGGTGGAACCTGCCTCCTGCGGTGACCTACGTCTGCCGTCGGCCGCACCAGGTCCGACCATGAGCCAGCAGTTGGCCGGCGCGGCAGAATAAACTAGTTATCCGACATTCCGGTGGCCCGCTGCCGTTTGGCGGCGTAGTAGTCCACACCCATACCTGCCGTCCACAGCCGACAAGAACATGGCTGTCCCCCGAGGTGCTCCCGGAGGACCGTTCGACGGCATGAGCGCACCCACCGCCGGTCGTATCCGGCTCTCTGACCCGGCTGAGCTGATCGCCGCCGTTCCACACCTGCTGGGTTTTCACCCGCATGACTCCGTAGTGCTCTTGGCACTGCACGGTAAGCGGCTGGGGTTGACCCTTCGAGCCGACCTGGTCGATAACGCCCAAGCACCGCGGCTGGCCGAACAGCTGCTGGCGCCGATCGCCCGGCAGCGACCCACCGGCGTGGCACTGGTCGTGATCGGGGGTGATCTCACCCCGGACGGCGATCCCCCGCATCGCGCGTTGGTGGACGTCCTCGACTGCATGCTCGCCAGCGCCGAGCTCCCACTGGTTCACGCGGCCTGGACGGCCCAGACCGTGGGCGGCGCGCCGTGGCGTTGCTACGACGATCCGCTCTGTGCCGGCACGGTGTCCGATCCAGCCGCCAGCCCGCTGGCGGCCGCTACGGTCGCGGCAGGTGCGGTGACCTTCAGTAGCCGGGAGGAGATGGCCGCCCTGCTGGATGGGGAGGATCCCGCCGCCCTGCAACGCCGGGAGGCGCTCCTGGACGCGGCCGACGCCGACCACCCGATGGGTTCCGGGCTGATAGCCCGGCGGTTTGCGCGGCTCAAGGAGCTGCACCGAGCGGCGGCCGCAGGGGACGTCGTGCTGAGCGACAGTACTGTCGCCGAGGTCGCCTCCGCTCTCTGCGACCACCGGGTCCGCGACGCCTGCCTGCCCTGGTGTTCGGGTCCGGGCGCGGTCGCGGCCGAGCGGCTCTGGCTGGCTCTTGTTCGAGCGACCCCCGCACCGGAGCGGGCCGAACCCGCAGCACTACTGGCATTAGTCGCTTACCTCCGCGGAGACGGTGCGCTGGCCGGTGTCGCGTTGGACGCGGCGCTGAAGGCCTGCCCGCAGCACTCACTATCCGGGTTACTCCGGGCCGCACTGGACGGGGGACTGCCACCAGAGGTGCTGCGCACTGTCGCCGCAGACGCCGCCGCGGCCCTTCCACGACCTGCACGCAGGAACCGCAAGCGACGAAAGCGATGACCGGGTCAGCCGATGGCGCGGGTGGAATTCCAGGTAGCGAAGTTCCACGCATCGGCCACGATAGCGGCGAGCTCGGCCCGCTCCGGTTTCCAGCCCAGCTCATCGCGCGCTCGATCGCTGGCCGCGATGAGCACTGCCGGGTCGCCCGGCCGCCGCGCCGCGGGCTGCACCGGGATGGGGTGCCCGGTGACCTGCCGGCAGGTGTCCACCACCTGCTGTACCGAGAAGCCCGTGCCGTTTCCCAGGTTGTAGATCCGATGCTCGCCAGGCACAGCCTGCTCGAGCGCAAGCTCATGGGCGTCGGCGAGGTCCACCACGTGGATGTAGTCGCGGATGCAGGTGCCATCCGGCGTGGGCCAGTCCTGCCCGAACACCAAGATCTTCTCGCAACGACCGAGGGCAACCTGCAGTACGAGGGGGATGAGATGAGTCTCCATGGTGTGCCGCTCGCCGTAACGGCCGTATGCCCCGGCGACGTTGAAGTACCGCAAGCTCATAGCGGCGAGACCGTGCGCGGCGGCGTAGGAACCGATCGCGTGGTCGATTGCGAGCTTCGTCGCCCCGTAGGGGTTAGTGGGCAGGGTGGCTGCATCCTCGGTGATCGGCACCGACGCGGGCTCCCCGTAGGTGGCCGCTGTGGAGGAGAACACCAGCCGCGGAGTTCCGTGCTCGCGCATCGCCTCGAGCAGCCGCACCGTGGCCACCACATTGCCCAGCCAGTATCGCTGCGGCTGCGCCATCGATTCCCCGACCAGGGAGCGGGCCGCGAAATGCAGCACGCCGTCGAAACCCTCGGCCAGCACCGTCCCGGCGTCCTCGACGGCGCCCTCGACGAACCGGCAACCGGCTGGCACCGCGTCCACGTGGCCGGTGGACAGGTCATCCAGGACCACAACGTCGTGGCCGGCTTCCACCAGTCGGGCGGCGCAGACGCTGCCGATGTAGCCCGCACCACCCGTCACCAGCAGCCGCATTCGGTGTGGCCTGATTACTGCCGACAGCCCACTCACCGCCGACGGGCCAGCACTGCGTGTGCAAGCGCGCCGTGTATCTCGACTGTGGACCCACCGCCGGAGAGCACCACCGGATGGTCTGCCCGCATCAAAGCGGCCACCTGCACCACATTGCCGGGCACCGCGTCGACCTTGTGCAGGTCCGCCATCAGGGCCGGGTCCTCCTGCACGTTCTCGGCGATGCGTCGCACCTCCACCGTGCCGCCACCGCGACGGGCCACCTCGTCCAAGCGCACCAGATCGGGCTCGATCGGGGCGGCGCCTTCCCCCATGCCGAGCTCGTCCAGGCCCGGGATCGGGTTCCCGTATGGAGACGTGGTCGGATTGCCCAGCAGCGCGACCAGCTTGCGCTCCACAGCCTCACTCATCACGTGCTCCCAGCGGCAGGCCTCGTTGTGCACCTGCTCCCACTCCAGCCCGATCACGTCCACCAGCAGACGCTCGGCCAGCCGGTGTTTACGCATCACCGACGTGGCTCGGTTTCGGCCCGCCGCGGTCAGCTCTAGGTGCCGGTCGTCGGCCACCGTCAGCAGGCCGTCACGCTCCATTCGAGCCACTGTCTGGCTGACGGTGGGCCCGCTCTGTCCGAGGCGCTCAGCAATCCGCGCCCGCAGCGCGACCACACCTTCCTCCTCGAGCTCGAAGATGGTGCGTAGGTACATCTCGGTAGTGTCGATGAGGTCGTTCACACCAGTCTCCCTCGGTTGATGCCATGGTAGTGCCCCATCAGCAACGCTGTGGAGTATTCGCTGGCAGTGACCGGCAGGATGGATGATATGCATCCGCTGATCACGCCCCGTCAGCTGGCCGACCTCCTTAGCAGTCCCGAGCCGCCAACCGTGGCCGACGTGCGGTGGTCGCTCACCGGCCCACCCGGTCGGGTCGACTACCGGGCCGGCCACCTACCCGGGGCGATCTTCTTCGACGTGGACACTGACCTGGCCGGCCCGCCGGGTCCGGGCGGACGGCATCCCCTCCCGTACCCAGCGGCGTTGCAGGCCACCCTGCGCGCCGCCGGTATCCGTACGGCAGCACCGGTGGTCGCCTACGACGCCGCGGACGGGTCGGTGGCGGCCCGGTTGTGGTGGCTGCTGCGCTGGGCGGGACACCCTGCGGTCGCGGTGCTCGACGGGGGGATCGCGGCGTGGCGTGCGGCCGGACTGCCGGTGACCATCGACGTGCCCAAACCCCGCACCGGCACGATCACTGTGCGGCCCGGGTCAATGCCAGTGCTCGACGCGCCACAGGCCGCGGCGCTGGCCGCCGACGGTGTGCTGCTCGATGCGCGGCTGCCGCCCCGCTACCGCGGTCAGACCGAGCCGGTGGATCCCCGGGCGGGCCACGTACCTGGCGCAGTCAACGCGCCGTTCGGCGAGCTGACCGATGCGCAAGGGCGCTGGCTCACCCCCACCCGACTGCGCGAGCTTGCGCGGCACTGGGGGGCCGCTGGCGCGGAGATTGGTGCCTATTGCGGTTCAGGGATCAATGCGTGTGCACTGGTGCTCGGGCTGGAAGTCGCTGGAATCACCTCCGCGCAGCGCCCGGCGGCGCTCTACGCCGGGTCGTGGTCGCAGTGGTGCACGGACCCCGACCGCCCAGCGGCCACCGGCCCGAGTCCCGGGTAGGGGTCGTCACCCGCAGCCTCCCTGCACCGGCCGGTAGCGTCTCGGGTCATGAGCGCTGCTCGCGCGGCTGTCATCTGGGACGAGGCCTTCCTCGGCTACGACCTCGGTGGGCGCCACCCGCTGGATCCCATCCGGCTGGACCTCACCATCCGGCTAGCCCGCTCGCTGGGTGTGCTGGACGGCGTTTCGCTGCTGGCGCCGGTGCAGGCGACTGACGACGAGCTGCGCACGGTGCACTCCGATGACTACGTCGTCGCGGTCAAGAACGCGCCACGCGGATACGTCGGGCACGGTCTAGGCACCCCGGACAACCCGGTGTTTCACCGCATGCACGAGGCCTCGGCACTGGTCGCCGGTGGCTCGCTACTCGCCGCCGACGAGATCCTCGCTGGCCGCGCAGCGCGGGCGGCGAACATCGCCGGCGGGCTGCACCACGCGATGCGCGACCACGCCTCGGGCTTTTGTATCTACAACGACTGCGCACTGGCGATCCGCCGGCTGCTCGACGGTGGAACGTCCCGGGTGGCCTATGTCGATATCGACGTGCACCACGGCGACGGCGTGCAGGAGGCCTTCGCCGACGACCCCCGGGTGCTCACCATCTCGCTGCATCAGCACCCGGGCACGCTCTGGCCCGGCACCGGGAACTCCGCCGACATCGGGGCCCCCGGCGCCGAGGGTTCGGCGGTCAACGTGCCGCTTCCCCCGGGCACCGGCGACGACGGATGGTTACGGGCCTTCCATGCGGTAGTGCCCGCCCTGCTGCGAGCCTTCGGGCCCGAAGTGCTGGTGACCCAACATGGCGCGGACACCCACGCCGAGGACCCCCTCGCCGACCTCGCGCTGTCGGTGGACGGCCAGCGCGCTGCGCACCGCGCATTGGCCGGCCTCGCCGACACAACAGCCGGTGGGCACTGGCTGGCGCTGGGCGGGGGTGGTTACTCCTTGTTCCGGGTGGTGCCTCGTTCGTGGACCCATCTGCTGGCCATCCTGCTCGACCGCGAGGTTGACCCGAACACCCCGGTGCCGGACACCTGGGTCGCCCATGCCACCACGGTGGCCCGCGGCGTGCAGCTGCCCGACTCGATGACCGACGGTGCCGAGCCCCAGTGGACGCCTTGGGACGGGAACGCGGACACCGGCGTGGATCAGGCAATCGCGGAGACCCGGCGCGCGGTCTTCCCGCTGCACGGTCTGGATCCCGCGGATCCTCGAGACTGATCCGTGGCCTGACGACGTTGCAACCTGCGGGGCTGGTCGTTCCGTCCGGTAGGACATGAGACACCTGAGATCTACCGTGGCCGGCCTCGCCCTCCTCGGTGCGCTCATGGCGTGCGCCCACCGACCCCAACAGGTCGGGTTCGGGGGAGATCCGCAACCGCTGGCACCGGTGTCCGGTGCCAGCGTGGCGATGGCCCGGGGGGAAACGGTGCCCGATTGGCCTGACCCGCCCCCCGGGGCACGGGCGCTGCCTTCGGCCCAGATCGACTCCTCGGCACTACCGCCGGGCTATCCGCGGCTGGTGTGGACCCAGGGGGATGGCCGCCCGGTGGGGCTTTACGGTCAGGAGGGCGGCTGCACCCACGTGCATGCCGACCTGCGGGAGCAGACCGCGCGGCTGGTCCGTGTCGCGCTGGTGGAGATCACCTCAAAGTCCGGCCCCTGCACCATGGACCTGCGTTTCCCGCCGCTGGCCGTGCGGCTTGATGCCCCGCTGGGCGACCGCACCGTCGTCCTTGAGCGCCAGACCTCGGGTCCGCTGCAGCCTCGACGCTAACCTCGGTGAGTGGCATTGTGTCGAAAGTCGGAAGGCCGGGCCCCCCGACGAGCCCGACCTTCCGGGGCGCGCGACAGCTTGCGGGTTGACCGCCCAAGTCGCGTGGCCTGCATCACGTTTTCATCACGTTTTAGCTGACAGTGCCCGGTCGCGCGCTGCGCCGTCAATGCCGCCATTCGAGCGATGACGCACCGAAACTGCAGGAGAATCAGCTGGCGTAGGCCCGCAACCGTTCCGCACGATCTCCATGGCGCAGCTTGGCCATGACCTCGCGCTCGATCTGACGCACCCGTTCGCGGGATAGCCCGAAGCGCTTGCCGATCTGGTCAAGCGTGTGCGGCTGGCCGTCGTCGAGGCCATAGCGCAGCCGGATGACCTTCTGCTCGCGGTCTTCGAGGGTGGCCAGCACCCGGCGCAGGTCGTCCTGCAGCAACCCAGAGATCACCGCGGACTCGGCGTCGGTGGCCTCAGCGTCCTCGATGAAGTCGCCCAGTGGGGCCTCCTCCTCGGCACCGACCGGCATGTCCAGACTTACCGGGTCCCGGGAGTGGTCCAGCAGGTCGGCGACCTTCTCCACCGGGATTCCGGACTCGTTGGCAAGCTCCTGGTGGGTGGCCTCCCGGCCCAACCGCTGGTGGAGGTCCCGCTTGATCCGGGCCAGCTTGTTCACCTGCTCCACGAGGTGCACCGGAAGTCGGATGGTGCGTCCCTGGTCGGCCATGCCACGAGTGATGGCCTGCCGGATCCACCAGGTGGCATAGGTGGAGAATTTGAAGCCCTTGGTGTAGTCGAACTTCTCTACCGCCCGGATCAAACCCAGGTTGCCCTCCTGGATCAGATCCAGCAGCGGCATTCCGCGGCCGGTATAACGCTTGGCCAGCGACACCACCAACCGCAGGTTGGCCTCCAGCAGGTGGTCCTTGGCTTTGTGTCCGTCGCGCACCAGCCGCGTCAGGTCGTTACGCCGGGCCGGTGACAGCCGGGGCGCGGTATCCAGCATGTGGCGGGCGAAGACCCCCGCCTCGATGCGCTTGGCGAGCTCGACCTCCTGCTGGGCGCTGAGCAGCGCGGTACGTCCGATACCGTTGAGATAAACCCGAACCAGGTCGGCTGCCGGGCTCTGCGCATCCAGGTCTGCCTCAGTACCGGCGTCCCGTTCCATAGTCATCTGCACGGCGGTCATCAGGTTCCTTCCTGGGACGGATCCACGTGCCGACTTCGGGTGCGCTCCGAGTCGGCGCGCGACGCTGTACGAGCCTGCCAACGGGTACCCGCAGCGATGACTTTTACAACGTCGGGAGCCCGGATTCCGTTCCCGGGCCCTCGCCTGGCACGACGAACGAGGGCCGGGCGAAGTGCCGGATCCGCCGGACCCTCAGACACTTCTCAGGTTGGTAGCCGTTTGAGGCTGCGATCGTCTGGGTTGGTAGCTCTTGAAGGGCGTCACACGTCGAGGAGCACCGTGAACGGACCGTCGGCGACGCTGCGCACGGCCATCATCGCGCCGAAGCGCCCGGGGACCACCATGGCGCCGCGGGCCCGGAGCCGGGCGATGACCTCCTCGATCAACGGCTCGGCCTGCTCCGGCCGGGCGGCCGCGGTAAAGGAGGGCCGCCGGCCCTTGTGAGTCGCCCCGTACAGGGTGAACTGGCTGACCACCAGCATGCCGGCGTCGGTGTCGGCGACCGAGCGTTCGTCGCGCAGGATCCGCAGTTCATACAGCTTGCGGGCCATCTTCTCGGCCTGCGCGGGGCCATCGTCGTGGGTGACACCGAGCAGGACCAGCAGCCCGGGCCGATTCAGCTCGCCGACCACCTGGTCATCGACGAGCACCGCTGCCTCGGTGACCCGGCTCACCACGGCTCTCATGACAGGTCCAACCATGCGCGGGCCGCGATATCTAGGCTGAGCAGGACAGACACGGCGATGGATCCTGCCAGGCCAACCCGGTGAGGCCGACTTGCGCTGCACCCGCTGCGTCGGGACGCTCGTGGGGGGACCCGGACCCAAGAGGAGGTGGTTGTACGTGACCCAGCAGCGTCAGCAACGAACCCCGAGACAGCCGAGCCCGAGAAAGCCAGGAGTGTCATCGGGGACACCGCAGCGGGGCGAGCCGGGCGCCGACCCCTTGCACGGGGTACGCCAGGACGCCGCTGACGTCGTCTCCTCGATCCGGTCGCTGCTCGGCATCGACTCGGCGATGGCCGAGCTGGACCCCGCAGGACTGGGGCAGGCGCTGAGCAAGTTCGCGATGTCGGTCGCGGGGAATCCGGCCCAGTTGGCCCGGCCGATGCTGACGTTCGGCATGCGCAACGCCCAAGCGGCTGTGCATGCGGCGTTGCGCAGCGTGGGGTTGGAGCGCGACGGATCCGACGAGCGGGGCACGGACCCGCGGTACTCGGACCCGGCCTGGACGAGCAACGCGCTGTTCTCCCTGCTGCGCCAGCAGCACACGCTGCTGGCGGGCTTGCTGCAGGAGTTGCTCGACGGAGCCGCAGATCTGGATGAGACCACCCGGCGCAAGGCCGACTTCGCACTGCGCCAGCTGCTCGACGCCGTCGCGCCCACCAACTGGCTGCTGACCAACCCGACGGCGTTGAAGAAGGCGTTCGACACCGGAGGCCTCAGCCTGGCCCGCGGGGCCCGCAACCTGGCCCGCGACGTGGTGACCAACAAGGGCATGCCCCGCCAGGTGACCCCCGGTCAGTTCCGTCCCGGCCACGAGCTGGCCGCCACGCCGGGCAAGGTGGTGTTCCGCAACCGGCTGATCGAGCTGATCCAGTACGAGCCGCAGACCGAGACGGTGCACTCGGTTCCGCTGCTGTTCAGCCCGCCGTGGATCAACAAGTACTACATCATGGACCTCGCTCCGAAGAAGAGCCTGGTGGAGTGGGCCGTGCAGCACGGACATACCTGCTTCATGATCAGCTACCGGAACCCGGACGAGACCCTGGCCGGACTCACCATGAGCGACTACCTGCGGGAGGGACCGCTCGCCGCGCTGGAGGTCGTCGAGGAGATCACCGGGGCAGAACAGACCAACATGGCCGGCTTGTGCCTTGGTGGCACCCTGGCCACTGCCACGCTCGCCTGGCTCGCCGCCCGCGGGGAGGACCGGGTCCGATCGCTGACCGTGATGAACACCCTGCTCGACTTCACCGTGCCCGGGCAGCTCGGTGTGTTCACCGACGAGATCAGCATCCAACGGATGGACCGCACCATCCAGCGTAAGGGCTACCTGGCCGCAGACGCCATGGCCACCACGTTCAACCTGCTGCGGGCCCGGGATCTGGTGTGGAACTACGTGGTCAACGATTGGCTACTGGGGGAGAACCCGGCGCCGTTCGACATTCTGAGTTGGAACTCCGACTCCACCCGGATGCCCGCGACCATGCAGACGGAGTACCTGCGGACCTTGTACTTGGAGAACCGGTTGGCGAAGGGTGAGCTCGAGCTGGCCGGGGAGCGGTTGGACCTGTCCCGGGTCAGCCAGGACAGCTACTTCGTGTCTGCCGAGAAGGACCACATCGCACCGTGGACGGCGGTCTACCAGGGCGCCCGGCTACCCGGCGGCACCGTCCGCTTCATGCTGTCCAACTCCGGGCATATCGCCGGCGTGGTCAACCCACCGAACCCGAAGTCCAGGCACTGGGTCGGTACGGCGGACACGCTGCCCGAGGACCCAGAGGTTTGGCGCAAGCAGGCCAACGAGGTCGCCACTTCCTGGTGGGAGGACTGGACGCCGTGGATCGCCGGGCATGCCGGCAAGCAGCAGGCCCCGCCTCCGACAGGCAGCACCATGCACCCGCCGTTGGAGGATGCCCCGGGCAGTTACGTGCGCCAGAAGTGAGAGTCTGCATCCCTTGGTGTTCTGACAGAGGGATGATGTGAGGCATGGCGAGTGCGAGTGACGACGGCAGCGTGTCCGACCCCTGGCAGGCTCAGCTAGGGGCGCTGGGAGCGTTCATCAGGGCCCAGCGGCAGCTGGCCGACCTGTCGCTGCGCGAGATGGCAGCCCTGACCCGGATCTCCAACGCCTACCTCAGCCAGGTCGAACGCGGCCTGCACCAGCCGTCGCTGACGGTGTTGCGGGCCATCGCGGACGCGCTCGGACTGACCACCGAACAGCTGCTGGCGAAGGCGGGGTGGGCGAAAGCTGTGGCCGAAGACGTCCCCGCCGATCAGCCGGCTAGCGCAGAGGACGCCATCCGGTGCGACCCACGGCTCACCGAGGCCCAGCGCGAAGCTCTGCTCGGGGTGTACCGCAGCTTCATCGAAGGTAGGGCTCGGTAGTGGGGTCCGAACTGCCCGGACCCGCAGTGATTGACATATTTATCAATCGTGCGTACTTTGGTGATCGTACCCGATGAGCTTATGAAGGGATGACGATGACCACGACGCAGGAGATCTTTACCGACACCACCCGCCGAGGCCAGGACGCCATGGAGATGTGGGCAGACAACTTCAAGAAAATGTTCAGCTCGCTGCCAACCCCTGACGGCAAGATTCCCAACGCCGCCGAATTCCTGGACAACTGGTTCGACGTCTACTTCGACTACGTCGAGCATGTGCTGGCGAACCAGCGGGAGCTCACCAAGGGCCTGATGTCCGTCACCACGTCGGCTGCCACCAAGGCTGAAGCTGCTTTGAAGGACGTCACCAAGGACATGCCCGCCAAGAACGCGGCCGCGAAGAAGAGCTGAATCAGCGCCGGGCGCCCTCGTCAGGTGCCGCTCAGACTCCTAAGATGGTGATCATCGAACTGGGGTGAGCGCACTAGAGGGGTAGGGCCCATGACGTCGACCGGGTTGGTGAGCGGGTCTGTCGACCGTGCACAACGGCTGTGCGAACTGCTCAAGGAGGCTGGTGCCGACCTGGTTGCCGGGACAGATCCGGCCCAACCGGTCCCGGAGGGGCTCGACTTCTACATCCAGCTACCGGTGACCATCCACCCCGAGGGCGACACCGTGGTCGCGCGGGTCGGCTCGTTCCTGTCGGCAGGCCTGCTGGCCCGCTTCCGCGCGGTTGAGCGAGTGCTTCCGGCGCTGACACCTGGCGCCACGGTGGTGCTGGTGTCGGGCAATGCGCCGGATGAGATGTCGCTGCCCGACGACCGGCGCTCCCGGTTGGCGCTGCTGCATCTGCTGGCGCACGCCACCCGGGCCGAACTCGCCACCAGGCAGGTACAGGTGAAGGTGGTCAGCAGTCAGCGAAGCGACCAGGAGATCATCCAGTACGCGCTGGGCGCCGGCCATCCGGAGACCCATCGAGACACCCAGGAACGGACCAGCGCGGCCAGCGCCTATCAGGACTGGCACACCGAAGTGATGGGTCTGGTCGGCGTAGACATCTGACTCCGCCCGATACCCGGCCGTCGCCTCCGAGCAGTAGCCTATTGAGGCACCCATACTGCTGAGGAGGTCACCGGTGAGCTTGATGGTGAGTCAGGACGCACCGGCAGACGCGTTGCTGGAGCGAGACCCGCTGGCGTTGCTTCTGGCGATGCTTCTTGATCAACAGGTGCCGATGGAGCGGGCCTTCGCGGCGCCCTACGAGCTCGCGCAGCGCCTTGGCCACGATCTCGACGTTCACGAGCTGGCCGACTACGACCCGGACGCGCTGGCGGAGCTGTTCGCCAAGCAGCCGGCGTTGCACCGGTACCCCAAGGCGATGGCGGGGCGGGTGCAGCACATCTGTCAGACAGTGGTCGAACGCTACGACGGCGATGTGACGGGGCTGTGGCGAGATGTCTCAGACGCCCACGAGCTCCTCGAGCGGTTGGTAGCACTGCCGGGCTACGCGATCCAGAAAGCGCAGATCTTCGTGGCGCTTCTCGGCAAGCAGCGTGGCGTGCAGCCGGAGGGTTGGCGGGAGGTGGCAGGCTCCTACGGCGAGGAGGGCGTCTACCGGTCGGTCGCCGACGTGACCGACGCCGAGTCACTGGCCAAGGTTCGGGAGCACAAGCAGCAGGTGAAGGCAGCAGCTAAAGCCAAGAAGTAGGAGTATCAAGGAGGGGAGGTGATGTCGTGCCGGACCCGCATGAGCATGGCCGCCGGTCGGACGACGCCCCTGTCCTCATCACAGCGGCGGAACCCTCCTACGCCGAGCAGTACGCGACGCGTCGGCGCAAGTACGCGATTCTGATGTCGGCCCGCATCCCGTGCCTCGTCCTGGCGGGAGTGTTCTACCAGACCTGGTGGCTCGCCCTGAGCTTCGTCGTGCTCTCGATACCGCTGCCCTGGATGGCGGTGCTCATCGCCAACGACCGCGCCCCCCGCAAGGCCGAACAGGTCAGCAGGTTCCGCCACTCCCCGCACGGCCGCGAGCTGGAGACCCGAGACCACACCGTCATCGAAGGATGATCAAGCGCCACTCCGACCACCGATTCCTGGTGGGCTGTGGCGCCCGGTCACAGCAGCCCCTTGATCGGGATAGGCAGGTCGCGGACGCGGACACCGGTGGCATGGAAGACGGCGTTGGTGATCGCGGCGCAGACTCCGACGGCGCCGAGCTCGCCGATGCCCTTGGCGCCGATCGGGCAGGCGTGCGGGTCGTGGTCATCGACGAAGGAGACGTCGATCTCGCCGATGTCGGCGTTGACCGGCACCAGATAGCCGGCCAGGTTCTTGGAGACGAAACGCCCGAGGTGGGAGTCGAATGCTGAGGCCTCCAGCACAGCCTGGCCGTAACCCCAGGTGATGCCGCCGATCATCTGGCTGTGCGCGGCCAGCAGATTGATGATCCGGCCAGCACCGTAAACACCCACGCAGCGGGGCATGCGCACCAACCCCAGCTCGGCGTCCACCCGGACCTCGACGAACACCGCTCCGTAGGTGTGGATGGAGTACCGGCTGCCGGCATCGTCGTCGGGGCTCCAGCGCTGCTCGGCCTCCAACGAACTCAGCCCAGCCGCTGCCAGCCGGGCCGGGTAGCCGCCGGCGCCGTCCAGGGCGTCGAGCTTGCCGCGCAACTCGGTGGCAGCGACGTGCACCGCTGAACCGACCCCCATGGTGGCTGACGACCCCGCGGTCATCCCCGCCTGGGGTAGCTCGGTGTCACCGAGATGAACCT
This sequence comes from Pseudonocardiaceae bacterium, assembly GCA_050699975.1. GTDB lineage: Bacteria > Actinomycetota > Actinomycetes > Mycobacteriales > Pseudonocardiaceae. The sequence goes on from JBOHGH010000006.1 coordinate 48,866, forward strand.
CGACCGCGCCGGGGTCCACACCGAGGACCTCGGCGGCGACCAGGGTGATCACCCCAGGCAGGCCGGTGCCGATCTCTTGGGTGCCGCACTCGGCGGTGACCCGACCGTCAGCGTGCATGCGCACCCGCGCCGAACAGGGGACCCGGAAGGTGTCCATGGTGGCCACCGCCATGCCGTAGCCGACCCACTGGTCCCCGTCGCGCATCGACCTGGGCGCGCGCGGCCGGTGCTGCCAGCCGAACCGTTCGGCGGCCCGGGTGAGGCACTCCCGCAGCGGGCGGGAGGAGAACGGCTGCCCGGTCATCGGGTCCCGCTCCGGTTCGTTGCGCAGCCGCAGCTCGAGGGGATCCAGGTCCAGGGCATAGGCAAGCTCGTCCATGGCCGACTCCAGCGCGAACATCCCCGGGCCCTCGTGCGGTGCGCGCATCGCCGTGGGCTGCGGCCGGTCGAGGCGCTCGATGCGAGTGCGCACCGAGATGGCCGGGCTGGCGTACAGCCAGCGGGTGGCGCCGGTGGTGTATTCCGGATAGTCCGCGAAACTGGCGCAGGCGTTGACGCCGTAGTGCCGGACCGCGGTGAGGTGCCCTTCGGCGTTGGCGCCCAGGGTGACGGTCTGCCGCGTAGCGGGCTGGTGGCCGTGAGCGGTGTAGGACTCCGCGCGGGTGAGCACGAGCTTCACCGGGCGCCCGACGATTCGGGCGGCCGCTGCCGCCAGGATCTTGTGCGGCCAGACATAGCCCTTGCAGCCGAACCCGCCACCGATGAACGGGCAGACCACCCGCACGTGGTCGGTGGGCAGGTCGAACGCCACAGCGAGCGCCAGCTGCACGAATCCGATGCCTTGCGTGGCGTCGTGCACGGTGAGCTGGTCGCCATCCCACATAGCCAGCGTGGCCGCCGGTTCCATCGGGTTGTGGTGGCGATCAGCGGTGGTGTAGGCCTGCTCGATGATGACCGCGGCACGGGCCAGCTCGGCATCGATATCGCCGACCGACTCGTCGGGTTCATGCATGACGTGCCCGCCGGTCGGTATCGCCGGTTCCCCGGCACCGAATACCGTCGTCGAGCCGGTGCCGGCGTAGTCGATGCCAACCAGAGTCGCCGCGTGGCGGGCCTGCTCCAGGGTCTCGGCGAGCACCATGGCCACCGGCTGGCCCTCGTGGTACACCCGGTCGTCCTGCATCGGCAGCACCGGCTGGCCCAGCGGCGGCGAGCTCGTCGCATGCAGATGGGGCATGCTGCGGTGGGTGAGCACCGTGACCACTCCCGGCGCCGCGCTCGCCTCCTCGGCGTCAATGCGGGTCACCTGGCCGTAGGCGACGGTGGCTGGCACCAGGGCGGCGTGCAGAACCGACGCTGCGGGGGTGTCGGCGGCGTAGCGGGCGGCCCCGGTGAGCTTGGCGCGCCCGTCGGGGCGGCGCAGCCCGGTGGGCCTGGGAACAGTGCTTGTCATCGGGTGCCTCCTGCTGCCTGCAGTGCCCGCACCGCGGCCCGCTGGGCAAGCTCCACCTTGAACGCGTTGCCGGGCAGCGGTTGCGCGTCGGCGAATGCGGGTTCGATCGCCGCCCGCAGCGTGGCTCGGTCGGTGATCTCGCGACCGGCCAGCTCGGCCTCGGCGCCGGGCAACCGCCACGGCCGCGGTGCCACCCCACCCAGGGCCAGTCGCGCCCGGCCGATGGTGACGCCGTCAGCCTCGAGCTGCACCGCCGCGGCCACGGAGACCAGCGCGAACTCATACGAAGTCCGTTCCCGGACTTTCAGGTAGTGCGACCGGGCGGCAATCGGGTCAGCGGGAATCTCGATGGCCACGATCAGCTCGCCGGGCGCCAGCTCCGTGTCGTGGGACGGGTCGTCGCCGGGCAACCGGGAGAACTTCTCAACTCCGACGGTGCGGTTGCCTCGCGGGCCGCGCAGCTGCACCTGCGCGTCGAGCGCTGCCAGCGCCACTGCGAGGTCTGAGGGGTTGGTGGCGACGCACGACCGGCTCCACCCGAAGATCGATTGCCCGCGGGTGTCACCCTGCTGCGCTGCGCAGCCGGAGCCCGGGTGGCGCTTGTTGCACGGCAGCGTGACCTCGGCCCGGAAGTAGGGGCAGCGGGTGCGCTGCATCAGGTTGCCGCCGAGGGTGGCCATGTTGCGCAGTTGCGGAGAGGCGCTCGCCAGCAGCGCCTGCGCCAGCACCGGGTAGCCGGACGTCAGCGCGGGATGCTCGGCCACCTCGCTCATCCGGGCCAGGGCACCGAGCCGCAGTCCGGCCGGGCTGGTCACCACCTCGTTGAGCGGTAGCCGGCTGATGTCGACCAGCCGAGCGGGGGTGGCGATGCCGTCCTTGAGCCAGTTCACCAGCTCGGTGCCCCCAGCGATCACCGCCGTCTCGGGATCGTGGAGGGCGTCCAGTGCCGCGTCCAGAGTGGATGCCACTGCGTACCCGACGGGCCTCATGGCCGTCCCTCTGTGACGCTGGTCACTGCGGCTTCGGCCACCGCGGCGACTATCTGCGGGTAGGCCGCGCACCGGCACAGGTTGCCGCTCATCCACTCCCGGATCTCGTCGGCGGATCCGGCGTGGCCCTCGCCGATACAGGCCACTGCGGACATCACCTGCCCGGGAGTGCAGAACCCGCACTGGAACGCATCGTGATCCAGGAATGCCTGCTGCACCGGATGCAGCCGCTCGCCGTCGGCGAGCCCCTCCACGGTGGTGATCTCGGCGCCGGTCGTAGCCACCGCCAGTGTCATGCAGGCCAGCACTCGCCGGCCGTTCAGGTGCACCGTGCAGGCACCGCATTCCCCCCGGTCGCAACCCTTCTTGGTGCCCGTGAGCCCGAGTCGCTCGTGCAGGGCGTCGGCCAGCGTCACCCTGGACTCCAGCCGCAGGTCATGGACACGCCCATTGATCAGCAGGGACACCGTCAGCTCCTCGGCGAACTCCACCCGCGCACCATCCTTCCGAGCCGTGTCCTATCCAGAGGGTTGCAGCCAGCGTCTGTTATCGCGACCGCTCCGCCCACGGTGCCCGCTCGAGTGTTGGTGCGGCATCATGGACGTGTGAGCATGCCGACCCAAACGCTGCCTGATGTCGACACCCGTCCCGAGGGGACCGACACCACCGGTGACGACACCCCCAAGATGTTTCATTACGTGCAAAAGAACAGGATCGCCGAGAGCGCGGTGATGGGCACGCACGTGGTGGCCCTGTGCGGCGAGGTGTTCCCGGTGACCCGCTCGCCCAAGCCCGGTTCCCCGGTGTGCCCAGAGTGCAAGGAGATCTTCGAGTCCCTGCCCAAGGGCGACGACGCCGGCTGAGCTCAGTCCGTCCAGTGGGTCGGCCCTCCGCGGCCGCCCGGGTCATTGCCCGGAGGCCGAGGTGGTGGGTCGGCGGTGGTGGCAGTGCTGGTCTCGTCGGATTCGGCCCCGTTGCGGGGCAGCTCGACAGTGCGGGTGGTGTCAGCGGGTGACGGCGCGCCGGGTGAGACCGTCTCTGCGGTGACCGTGGTGCGGCCGTCCGAGCTGGTGGGCGGTTCGGGGTCCCAGCCACGCTGCCGCGGTGCACCGTCGGTGTTCGGGTCGCGGTCCGGGCGAGCGAGCGCCGCGAGGCGAGCCATCTCCCGACGCCGCCAGCGCCGGCGATCCCGTCGGGTCGGGTGGGACGGCCAGAGCTCCTCGATCGCGCTGTTGAACTCGGCACCGAGCACGATGGCCATCGCGATGAAGAACGAGAACAGCAGGTAAGCGATCGGGGCGGCGAGCGCCCCATAGGTGTACCCGGTGACAGCCACCGACGCGATGTAGAGCCGCAGCCCGGTGCTGGTGACCAGGAATACCGCCATCGCCAGCACGGCGCCCGGCAGCCCGCGGTGCCACGGCAGCTTGTTGGGCAGCACCACCTTGTACAGCGTGGCCAGGCCGAGCATCAGCAGGATGCCGAGCCCGGGGTAGTAGAAGATGCCGACCAGCCGGCCCACCGTGGGTCGCACGGACTCGGGGAACAGCGCGGGAATCAGGTCCGGGCCCAACGCCGTCAAGGGCAGCACCAGCACGGACCCGATCAGCGCGACCATGTAGAGCAGCAGAGCGAAGATCCGCTGCCACACCGGGTTGCGTACCGTGTACTGCCGGTAAGCAGCGGTGATCGAGTCCACCAGGGATGCCAGCGCCGAAGAGCCGGCCCACAGGGAGAGCACGAACCCGACCGAGACGATGCTGGTTCGTCCTTGGGTGAGGATATCGGCCACCGTCGGCCGGATGATCTGATTAACCACGTCGGCACTGAACACGGTGGCGGCCAACCGCACGATCTCCCGCTGCGCTGCGTCGACCGTGGACGGACCGAACCAGCTCGTCACGAATCCGAGACTGCCCAGCAACCCCAGCAGCAGCGGCGGCAACGACAGGGTCATCCAGAACGCCGTCTGGGCCGACATCGAGACGAAACTGTCGTCCCATGCCTTGACGGCGGTCCGGGCGATCAGGCGCAGCGGGCCGCGCCGGGCCCGCCGGTCGGTGGCAGGACCGGCAGTGGGGTCGGCGGGGGAGTTGGCCGGGGCATCCATGTCGCCTCCCAGAATGGTCCATTCGCCGGAGTGCGCGCAGCGTGACCCACCGAGCGGGTAGCGTGCGCGAGCCCTTGTGAGTGGCGATCGGTGCCCTGGCGCCGATCGCCACTCACACGTCACCACCGAAGGGAGTGCCTAGTCCGCCGTGTCCCGCCCCGCCGAGACCGCCGCCGTTACCACCTCCTCGCGTCGGCCGCTGCGCGCCTGGCAGCGCCGAGCGCTGGCGCGCTACCTGGCTAATTCGCCGCAGGATTTCCTCGCGGTCGCCACACCGGGAGCCGGCAAGACGACCTTCGCATTGCGGGTGGCAGCGGAGCTGCTGGCCGATCGGACGGTGCACGCGATGACCGTGGTCACCCCGACCGAACACCTCAAGCATCAGTGGGCGGCAGCGGCCGCTGAGCTGGGCCTGGCGCTGGACCCGGAATTCCGTAACACCGTGGGCGCCACCTCACGCGACTACCACGGCGTCGCGGTCACCTACGCCCAGGTCGCCGCGCACCCGACCCTGCACCGGGTGCGCACCGAGGGACGTCGAACGCTGGTGGTGCTCGATGAGATCCACCACGCCGGGGACGCCAAGAGCTGGGGCGACGGTGTGCGGGAGGCGTTCACCCCCGCGGTGCGCCGGCTGGCGCTGACCGGCACGCCGTTTCGCAGCGACGACACGCCGATCCCGTTCATCAGCTACGAACCTGATGGCGACGGGACGTTGCGGTCCGCCGCCGACCACTCCTATGGCTACCCCGAGGCACTGGCCGACGGGGTGGTGCGACCGGTGGTCTTCCTCGCCTACTCGGGCGAGGCCCGCTGGCGGACCAGCGCGGGGGAGGAGTACTCGGCGCGGCTGGGGGAGCCGCTCACCGCCGAGCACACCGCCCGGGCCTGGCGCACCGCGTTGGATCCGGCGGGCGAGTGGATCCCCGCGGTGCTCACCGCCGCGAACACCCGGCTGGCCCAGCTACGCGCCGGTGCACTGCCTGATGCGGCCGGCTTGGTGATCGCCACCGATCACACCTCCGCCAGGGCCTACGCGGGAATCCTGCGGGAGATCACCGGGCGGGAGCCGGTGCTGGTGCTGTCCGACGACCCGTCGGCCTCCGGACGGATCGCCGCGTTCGACGACTCCGACGAGCGCTGGCTGGTCGCGGTGCGGATGGTGTCCGAAGGCGTCGACGTGCCCCGGCTGGCGGTCGGGGTGTACGCCACCTCAGCGGCCACCCCGCTGTATTTCGCTCAGGCGGTGGGCCGGTTTGTTCGTTGCCGGCAACCGGGCGAGACCGCCACGGTCTTCCTGCCCAGCGTGCCGGTGCTGCTGGGGCTGGCGAGCGAACTGGAGAAGCAGCGCGACCATGTGCTGGGTGCGCCGCACCGGGCCGAGGAGGGCTGGGACGACGAGGCGCTCGAGCAGGCCAACGCGCAGCACGACGAGCCCGGCGAGCAGGAGCGCGCGTTCAGCGCGCTGGGCGCCAGCGCTGAACTGGACCAGGTGATCTACGACGGTTCCTCCTTCGGCGCGGCCGCTTTCGCCAGCACCGAGGACGAGCAGGACTACCTCGGTTTACCCGGGCTCTTGGCACCCGACCAGATGCGAATGCTGCTGCGCCGCCGCCAGGAGCAGCAACTGGCCCGGGCGACCGAGCGCTCGCCGGCAGCGCCGGCGCGATTGCCGACGATGCGAGAGCGCCTGGGAGAGCTGCGCCGGGAGCTCAACACCCTGGTCGCATTGGCGCACCATCGCACCGGCCGGCCGCACGGAGCGATCCACCAGGAAGTCCGCACCGCCTGCGGCGGCCCACCCACCGCCGTCGCCACCGCCGACCAGCTCAGCGAGCGCATCGCCTACCTCCGCTCCCGGTAACCGGCGTACCTCTCCGAACCGCGGTCGTTGAAGAACGGTCCGGGGCGGTACCCCGTTGAGGTACCGCCCCGGATGACCTGGGTTGTTCGGGTGCGACGTCAGGCGTCGGCCTGGATATCCGCTGCGAGCTCCTTGAGCTTCGAAGAGTGCTCGCGGGCGTGGTGGTTGCAGAACAGCAGTTCTCCACCGGAGGGCAGCACTGCCCGTACCCGGGCGGTGGCACCGCAGCGGTCGCAACGGTCGGAAGCGGTCAACTCGGGGCGGGCGAGCGTGCTATTCATGGCTTGTCCCTCCGTCCTGATCCGGTCGAGGCGACCAGACCGGGTCGAACCGGCTGCGGCACTTCACGGGATCGACCCGTCAACCCTGATATCGGATCCCAGGGCCTCACTGTTCCAGACGAACGCTGTCCCTGCTGTGTTCCCGAGCCCGGGGCGACGGTCGTCACGTATCCAGCTAATACCCGAGCCCCTTGACCGGCGCAAGGGTGAGTCAGGATCGGGTGGTGGACACGCGGTCCAGCCGGATATGGCGTCGGGACGTCCCCGTCCCGGTGCTGTTCGTGATCGGTGGCTGCTCGATGTACCTCGGCGCCGCGCTCGCCGTGGTGCTGTTCGAGCAGGTCAGCCCAGCCGGAGTGGCCTGGTTGCGGATGCTCGTCGCGGCGCTGGTCCTGCTGGCCTGGCGGCGCCCGGATCGCGCGGCCTGGCGGGGCCGGCGGCTGGTCCTGGCGGCGCGCTTCGGGCTCGTGACCGGGCTGATGAACGTCGCGTTCTACGAGGCCATTGCCCGCCTGCCGCTCGGTACCGCGGTCGCGGTGGAGTTCTGCGGGCCGGTGGCGGTGGCCGCGCTGGGCTCCCGAGGTGTCCGGGACGTCGCCGCGCTGATGCTGGCCGCAACCGGAGTGGTGCTCATCGCCGATGTGCGACTGGCCGGCAGCCGCGCGGGGTTATTGCTGGCGCTGGTGGCCGCCGCGATGTGGGCGGCCTACATCGTGCTCGGTAAGCGGGTGGCCGGCGGGGGCAGCGGGTTGGACGACATGACCGTCGGGTTCGCCCTCGCGGCGGTGCTGCTGTGCCCGTTGGCGCTGGGCACGGGTCCGGCATGGGGCTCGCCGACCCTGCTGGCGATGGCCGCCGCAGTGGGCGTGCTGTCCACGGCGCTGCCCTATGCCCTGGATCAGGTGGTGCTTCGCCGAGTCGGTCAGGCCCGCTTCGCGCTGCTGCTGGCGCTGCTGCCGGCGGTGGCGTCGGTGGTCGGGTTCCTGGTCCTGGGCCAGTTGCCGCACCCGCTCGAGGCTGCAGGCATCGCCACCGTCGCGGTGGCCGTGGCACTGTCGGGATGGACGGATCCGGGTGGTCGCTGATCGGCGTCGTACCGCGATAGCCTGATCGCCACCGTGATCGAGTCGCGAGCGGGAGAGGACGGATATGGCCGATGCGGGCGCGCTGGCCTTAGAGCTGGCCGCCAACGGCGTCGTCGGGGTGACTATCGCGTGGGCGGACAACAACGGGATCCCGCGCTCACGGACCGTGCCGGTCGATTCGCTACCCCAGGTGGCCCAGCGCGGGGTGGGGATCACCGCGCTGTTCGCGGTGTTCGACACCCACGACGCGATCACTTTCGCCCACGAGGGTCTTTCCACCCCCTCCGGCGACGTCCGGCTGATACCCGAGCTGCGCGGGTTGACCCGGCTCGCCGGGCAACGCGCGCTGGCCTGGGTACCCGGGCGGCAGGTCGCGGCGGACGGCTCGTCCTGGCCCTACGACCAGCGCGGGGTTCTCGAAGCCCAGGTCCAGGCTGCCGCCGCCGAGGGGCTGGAGATCAAAGCCGGCTACGAGATGGAGTTCGTCCTCATCCAGGTCGGCGACACTGGTGATTCCGGCGAGGAGCCTAGGCTCGCACACCACGGCCCCGCGTACAGCCCGCACGCCCTGCTGGCAGTGGACGAGTTCGTGGTCGCGGTGCTGGCCGACCTGACCGCCAACGGTGTGCCGGTCAACCAACTGCACGCCGAGTATGGGCCGGCCCAGGTGGAGCTCAGCATCGGTGCGTCCGACCCGGTCACCGCCGCTGACCGGCAGCTGCTGGCCCGCCAGACCGTCCACGCCGCGGCCAGGGCGCATGGCCTGCGGGCCTGCTTCGCGCCGCTGTTCACTGCCGCGGGGGTTGGGAACGGTTGGCACCTGCACACCTCGGCCTGGCGGGGCGGGCGAAACCTGCTGGCCGGTGACGCGAGGCGCGGCCCTGGCCCGGACGGCGCGGGCTGGCTGGGCGGACTGCTTCGGGACCTGCCCGCGCTGGCCGCGATCACCGCACCGAGCGTGCCGTCGCTGAGCCGGCTGCGTCCCGGGTACTTCGCCGGTGCCTACCGGTTCTGGGGAGTGGAGAACCGTGAGGCGCCGCTGCGCTACATTCCCGGTTCGGAGCTGCTCGGCGCCGGCCACGCCAACGTCGAGCTCAAGGTCTCTGACGCCTCGGCCAACCCATACCTGGCGCTGGCCGCGGTGATCGCCGCAGGGGTGGCGGGGCTGCGCGACGGCGCCGACCCCGGCGAGCCGATCCAGATCGACCCGGGCGGGTGGAGCGAGCCCGACCGCGCCGCCCGCGGCCTGGCCCATCTACCGGCCACGCCCGCTGAGCAGGAGGCCGCACTCACCGGCTCCACACGGCTCACGGCGGTGCTTGGCGAACAGTTGCTCGGCGCGTTCGTCGCGGTGCGCCGGTCTGACGCGGCCTGGGCGGCCAACCGGCGGCTGGACGACGTCGTGGCCGCGCACCGCTGGCGGTACTGATCATCCTCACCAGGTGAGTGCTATCCCTGGCGCGGGCGCCACGCCTGCAGCAATGCTTCGGGGATGCCCCACCAGCCCAGCGGCGTGAGCCGCTCGAAGTCGTCAACGGCGCCGAGCATCTGCCACAGCTCCACGACGGTCGTGAACCACCCGGCCAGCACGTCGATGTCGTCGTCGCCGGGTCCCACCACGAATTCGGCGAGGTCCTCAGCGGAGGAGGGTGTCCCTGGACCGCCGCGCGCCAGCGCCGCGACCGCCTCCAGCCACTCCTCGTGATCGAGAGCGATCATCGACAGCTCGTCGTCCAAGGCACTCTCGGGCGGCTCGTTCACCGGGCTGACAACGCCCGCGGCCAGGCTGAGCCACAGCTCGGCGTCATCGGAGTGCAGGTTGCTCGGATCGACCCCACCGGAGGCGGCCAGCAGGTCGGCCGTTCTCCCCCCGCGCTGCAGAGCGCTGCGCAGAACCCGGCAGGCGGCCGACAGGTCAGCGTCCGGCCGAGGGCGGTCGCCGAGCTCAGCGAGGAGTTCCCGCAGCTCATCTGAGGCGGCTTCCTCGGCGGCGTCCCACTCGGCGATGAAGTCTTCGTCCGCCTCGTCGAGCAGTTCGGTCATCGGAACCCGGCTGTCGGGCAACGGCGAGGCCATCCAGCGTTCCTGCAGTGCCCGGTAATCCTGGATCGCCGCCGGGTCGCCGGCGAGCAGCCGGTCGGGGTCGGTATCCCCGGCGGTGAGCCGCTCCTCGAGGTGCCTGACGAGCAGGGCATGCAGTTCCTGCGCAAGTGGCGTGCGGGACAGCTCGTCCTCCCATACGTGCAGTCCGATGATCGCGGTCGGCTCGGTCCCGGTCGCCTCGAGCCAGCCGTGCACCTCGCCGACGGTGGCCGCTCCCTCGGCGATCCGCCCGAGGATGGACTCGGCGGACTCCCAGAACACCGCAGAGAACGGGTTGCGCGCTGCGAGGAGCTCGCGGCGCAGCGCCGGCATTGCCCGCAGAGCGTCCGCCGCGGGCAGGCTGAGCAGCACGCGGGCTACATCGCGCCGGGTGAGCTCACCGGCTGGGCGGTTCGCGCGAGTCAGGAGATGCCCTCCGTCAAGTGTCACGCACCGATGCTAGGGCGGAAGCGGGTTGCGCACCCGTCGAGGGGCCTGCCCGCACGTCACGCGATGACGACCTAGAGTGAGTTATGGGGGGTGAGCTCTGTTACAGCCTGCGGACCTGTTCGGTCGGACCGTGTGGAAAGCTCACATCTTGGGTGACTGGTTGCACACGGCGGCCTACACTGGGCAACTAAACCCAGGCGACGCGACACGGGCATAGGGGGAGATGCTGGGATGAAACGTGCGCATGCGCTGCCCGTCGGGCTGGTCCTCGCAGCGGTGGCGTCCACAACGCTGGCGTGCGGGTCAGCCACGGGCAATACCGCGCAGCGTGGACCCGCGGGAGTGGTTCCGGCGGGGTTGGAACGGTTCTACGGTCAGGATCTGTCCTGGGGTGGCTGCTCCTCGTTCGCCACCACCCCACGTGACCAGGAGGCCTATGCCGAACCCGCTTTGCAGTGCACCTACCTCGAGGTGCCGCTGGACTACGCCAAGCCGAATGACAAGGTGATCAAGGTCGGCCTGCTCCGCCGACCGGCGTCGGAACCGTCGCAGCGCATCGGTTCCTTGGTGATCAACCCAGGTGGTCCTGGCGGGTCTGGTATGAGCGCGGCGGCCGGCAAGGCCGGCGATATCGGGGACAACGACTTGGGCCGGCGGTTCGACTTCGTGGGCTTCGATCCACGTGGTGTCGGCTCCAGCGAACCGAAGGTTCACTGCCGGACCGCGGCCGAACGCGACGCCGAACGCCTGATGAACCTCAACGTCGACACCTCGCCGGCCGGTGTAGAGCGAACCGAGAGCCAGTTCAAGGCCACCAACGCCGGGTGCGTCAGCCGTACCGGCACCGACGTACTCGCGAATATCGGCACCCGCGAGGTCGCCCGAGACCTGGATGTCATGCGGTCGGCCCTTGGCGATACGAAGCTGACCTATCTCGGCTACTCCTATGGCACCCGCATCGGTACCCGCTACGCCGAAGAATTCCCCGGCAATGTCCGGGCGATGATTCTCGACGGCGCTCTCGATCCGGCCCAGGATCAGGTTTCCCAGCTCATCGACCAAGGTCGAGGGTTCCAGCAAGCTTTCGACGCGTTCGCGGCATGGTGCGCCGGCCGCGCTGACTGCGCCTTGGGGCAGGACAAGAACCAAGCCGTGAACACCTTCCAGGCTCTGGTCCGCCCGCTGATCACCAACCCGGTGGGGGTGTCCGACGGGCGCAAGCTGTCGTACACCGACGCCACGATCGGCACCGTCCAAGCGCTGTACGTGCCCCAGCTATGGACGCCGCTGAACAGCGGCCTGCGGGAACTCGCCGAGGGCCGCGGGGAGATCCTGATGCGCCTCGCCGACCTCTACAACGGGCGTTCGCCCGACGGCACCTATTCCACCCAGATGGATTCGTTCCAGGCCGTCCTGTGCGTCGACAATCCGGCCGTCACCGACCCGAACGTAGCGCGCGATATCGATGCCCAATACCGGCGGGTCGCGCCATTCCTCGACACCGGGCAACCACCTTCTGCCGCTCTTGACAGCTGCGCGTTCTGGCCCGTGCCGCCCACCGGCGGACCCCACGAGCCACAGACCACCGGGCTGCCACCGGTAGTGGTGATCTCCACAACGCAGGATCCCGCAACCCCATATCAGGCCGGGGTCAACCTCGCCGAAGACCTCAAAGCACGCCTGCTGACCTTCGATGGGACCCAACACACCGCCTTCTTGCAAGGGATCAAGTGCGTCGATGACGCCGGAATCGACTACCTCACTGACCTCAAACCCCCTGCCGAGGGAATCCGGTGCCCAGCAACTAGTTGAGGGCGCTACGCCAGCCAGCGGTCGACGCCGGCGAGCAGGCGCCGCTTGACCGCAGCGGGGGCGGCCGAGGACGTGATCGAGTGCCCGGCCAGGACCGCCAGCTCCTCGTCACCCAAGCCGAGGACGTCGCGCAGGATCTCGTATTGGCCGGCCAGTCGTGTCCCGAACAGCAGTGGGTCATCGGCGCTGATCGCGACCGGGACACCGGCATCCGTCAGCGCGGTGATCGGGAGTTGGTGCACGGATTCCAGCACACCCATCGGCTCATAGGACGTCGGGCAGATCTCCAAGGCAACTGCCTGCGCGGCCAGGTGATCGAGCACGGACGGATCGTGGACCGCGGTGATGCCATGCCCGATCCGGGTCGCACCCAGTAGCGCCACGCACTCTCGCACGTGCTCCGGCCCGGTGTAGTACCCGGCGTGCGGGGTGCGGACCAGACCGGCGGCGGTGGCGATCCGGCACGCGGCGGCGAAATCCACCGGGCGCCCGCAGCGCTCGTCCCCGGAGATGCCGAACCCCACCACGCCGGTGCCGGCGTACCGCGCCGCCAGCCGCGCGAGAGCGCTGGCATGCTCGCCGGTTCCGGCCCAGCTGGTAGCGACGATCAGCCCGATGCCCATGCCGGTGACTGCCGCGGCCTCTCGACAGGCCTCCAGCAGCACATCGACCACCGCACCTGGCCCGCCGAATCGAGAAGCGTATGAGGTGGGGTCCACCTGCAGCTCCAGCCAGCCCGACCCGTCCGCGGCGTCGTCCTCGGCCGTCTCGCGGATCACCCGGCGCAGGTCGTCGACCGAGCGGATGGCATTGCGGGCAGCGTCGTAGCGGGCCTGGAACACCGACCAGTCACGATCGGCGCCGGCCCAGCCGACCGACGTCCCCCGCAGCGCCGGGGGCAGCGTGATCCCATATGCGGTGGCGAGCTCGTGCAGCGTGCCCAGGCGCATCGAGCCGGTGAGATGCAAATGCAGATGGGCTTTGGGAAGCGCACGAATGTCCCGCAAGGAGGTATACCTCCGGTCAGCCATCGATCGCCACAAGCCTACAAGTCACTCTGGTCTTCGTCGTTGGCCAGGCTGGCGCGCATCGCGGCGAGCACCCGTTCGATAGTGGGCAGATCGAGCCGGCAAGAGTCAGTGGACAGCTCAGCTGGAGCGCCCATCACGTCTCGACCATCGATCAATACCGTGGGCGATGGGTGGTGTCCGACTGTGTCCACGATCGGCACGGAAACACCGAGCAGAGCAAGGCAATCCTGCACGACTCGTCGCGCGACCGTCGCATGTGGACAACCATCGGCACGGAGCAGTTCAACGCGCACCTCCGCCTCCCGCCCAGTCCAGTGCCGACACCATCTGCTGGCAGATGGCGAACTCGTCAGCGACCGGGAGCACCGTGCCGTCGGGATGCTCGGCCCGCCAACCCTGGGCGGCTTCGGAGGTGGCGAAGAAACGCCCGTGGACGCACCGGGTAGCGCGGATGTCGGCGACCGCGAAGCTGGGCAGGTCGGCGGACACCACGGCGGTGGCGGGAGTGACCGCGACCATGCGGTCGGGCTCCACGTTCAGGCAGATCTCGCGCCCAGTCACCGGGCAGATCGACTCGACGCAGACCGCTCTGCCGAGCATGATCGTGAAGATCAGCGTGTCGGAGGCGCACCAGGTGTACAAGGTTCGTCCGGCGATGAGGCAGCGGTGCGGTGTCGGCACCAGGGTCAGCCCGAGCCCGACCAGTCGCCCGTCGTCGTCCCACTGCGCCTCGGGTAGCCCGGCAAACAGTGCATTAACGTCGCCGATCGGGCAGCCGATGGTGGCAGCGATCCGCTCCCGCGACGCGGGCTGTCCCTCAGCCAGCAGTGCCAGCAACGCCGGAACCGCGTCCGAATTGGGATAGCTGCGCCAGAGCGCCACAAGGTCATCCACCATGGGATTGACGTGTGCTGATTCTGTTCGTGTCATGTCAGGCTCCTCACCATCAGGTGCCGCGCTCGATCTCATGCAGGATCGGGCATTCCCGCTCGGAACGCGGCCGGTCGCAGGTGTCCACCAGCCGGGCCAGCGCATCCCGCATCGACCGCAGGTCGGCGATCCGGCGCTCCAGGTCCGCGAGCCGGGCGAGCGCCATCGCGCGGACCGCATCGCACGCGTCGGGGCCGCCCTCGGCCAGGTCCAGCAGCTCCTCGATGTCAGCGAGGGTGAAGCCGAGCTCCTGCGCCCGCTTGATGACCCGCACCACCCGCACCGCCTCCGGCGGGTATGCGCGGTAGCCGGCCGGCGAACGAGCGGGCGCGGCGAGCAACCCCCTGCGCTCGTAGTAGCGAAGCGTCTGCGTGTTGACGTTGGCTTGCGCGGCGACCTCGCTGGACCTCACCGCATCAGCATCGACCCTGTACCCCGGTACAGCGTCAAGAGTGACGGTCGTCCCGCTCTCCGCGCTGGACCACCTGCCACAATGCTGACAGCAACATCAGCTCAGCTTGCTGGCCTTCCTGGCGCTCCGGCTGCGCAACCATTCGACGAGTTCGTCGGCTCCGCGGCACAGTGCGGCATCAAGCCAGCGCGAGCAGCCGGTCTCGTAGCTGCTGGTCGGTGATCGTGGCCGCCTCATCGGCGAGCGCACAAACCTGCCGCACCGTCCAGCGCAGTCGCCCGATCTCCTCGGCTGCCGCAGCCAGGTCGGCCAGGTAGGCGGGCCGCACGAGTGGGTTGACCACCGAGACTGCCCAGGACATTGCGCACCGGGTGCACTTCCACGCGGCCACGCGGGGCGTGGCGCTGGTCTGCTCGACACCCTCGATCTGCCCGCACCCCGGACACACCTCGGACCGCGGGCACGACAGGTGCCGGGTCACCGGGTGGTGCGCACTTCGCTGGTCGCGGCACCGCTGACTGCCGGGATGGCCGCGCGCTTGGCGGAGCGACACCACATGCAGCCGCAGCCCATCTGGAAGCCGCGTAGCGTGCCGTGCGGGGCGTCGGGGACGCGCGGAACCGGTCGGTTGGCTGCGCTCACCCGGCTACCGTGCGCTGAGATCAGGTCCTAGGGTTTAACACTCCGTGAAACCGGCCTGCCGACTCCGAAGCGGTTGCGCAGCGAGTCAAGTTCCCACACCCGCCGCCGTGCCCGCCGGTGAAGATCGGTCAGCACCGACCGGGCAACCGGATCGTTGCGAATCCTGGCCGGGGCGATCCGGTCGGCGGTGTCGAGGTGCCGGATCGCCTCGCCGTCCCGGGCACCCCCGACCTGCGCCCATCCCCGGGCGAGGTCGAGGTGCAGTCCGGAGCGGCGGTCCGCCGAGGCAAGCGCCGCAACCAGCCGAGGTACGTCAGCCGCGACCCGTTCGGCGGCATCCGGGCCGCGCTCCAGCTCCACCCCGATCGCCACCGACCACGCCGCGACGTTGGCCGGTCCGAAGTGGTAGTTCAGCTCGTTGCACTCACCAGTTGCGCTCGCCAGGTCCGCTGCCTGCGCTAGGTGGTCGTCCGCGTCACCGCTGCGGCCCTCGCGCGAGGACAGCTGAGCCGACGCCAGGTGCAGCATCCCGGCTGCCTGGGCCGGACCGTTGTCAGCCGCCGTAGGGTCCGCGGCTGGCTCGACGGCGACCAGGGCACAACCGAGCACCGCTGCGGCCCGATGCCGAGCACCTAGCCGGATCAGGGTCCCAGCGCGCTGCATGGACGCGAAGGCGGTCAACGCCGGGTCGCCGAGCTGCTGAGCGGCGTCGTAGCCACGCCGGGCGACGGCCGTTGCCAAGGCACCGTGCCCCAACGCGCGCACCATGCCCGACGCTGCGATACATGCCTCCACCAGCGCGGCCAACGCCACCCGTCGAATGTCGCTGTCGCCGGTCGCGGCGTGGACATGCAGCTCGCTGAGCACCGCACCGAAATCCTGCCCGGCCAGCGCATACCTGGCCTCGTCGCAGTGCCCGTTGGCTTGCCGCGCCAGTTTGACCAGGTCGGCAATCGGCCGCGCCGGGATGTCGGGCACCTCGTCCAGGGTGGTGTCGTGGACCGCGAGTTCGATGCCCGGCACCGTGGTCATCGCGTCAGCAGTAGCTCGGTCCGGCGCCAGATACGGCTGCCCAGTCAGGTCCGCCACCGCGCAACCCAGTGCAGCGGCGAGGTCGTCGAGCAGGCCGCGCCGGTTGAACCCGCGCTGCCCGCGTTCCAGCATCGACAGGTACCCCGCAGTGATTCCAGCCAGCCCAGCCACTACTTCGAGACTCAACCCGCGGCGACGGCGGGTCATCCGGGCACGCGCACCGATAGACCGCGCATCGTCAGCGTTCACCACAGACCCTCTCCTCACCGGAACCCCTCACCGATGCCCCGAAGCCGTCGCCCCGGGGCGGGAAAACCCTCGGTCAGGTGACCTCCACGGTACTGGTCACCCTGTGGTGAACACTGAGCACTGCGATCCCGCCTTCCAGTCCGACTCCAACTCGACACCCCAGTAGCGCCGGGTGAAGGTGGAATCGGTCAACGCCTGCCAGAGCTTCTCCGGCGTTGTCTTGATGTAGGTCACGTGGACGAATTCAGGTTTGTTCATCGGTTTGCCCTCCAGCGCGTGCTTCAGGTCTCGGCGAGCGCGCGCACCCGCGCCTGGTCGTATCGGCCGATCCAGCTGTCAACAGGCGGCTACTGGGAGGCGAGCTCGGCCGCGGTGGAGCGGACCTCGTGCTCGCTGGCGCCCGCCGCCACGAGTCGGCGGTAGCGGTTGAGCAGCCGGGGAGCGTGAAACGCCAGCACGGCGATGAGACTGCCGTCGGCGAAGTAGCCCGCCACGGTGCCCTTGATCACGCCGGGGTCGTGCAGTACCTCGACAGATGTCGCCAGATCGCAACGCCCGACCAGCTGCAACGTCAGCCCGTACTGGTCGGACCAGAAGTACGGCACCACATCGGCCAGGCGGGCGACGGGCCTGCCGGCGATGCGCTGCGCGACGACCGCGGCCTGCTCGCCGGCCGAGGTCCAGTGCTCGATGCGCGGCCGGTCCCCGACCGTGGGGTTGCGCCAGGCAGCGATGTCGCCGACCGCATAGACGTTGCCGGTGCCCTCCACCAGGCCAGTGACGTCGCAGAGCAGCCCGTCTTTGGTGGGCACGCCGAGCCCGGCAAGCCACCCGTCATCGATCACGGTGCCCACCCCGACCACACCGCAGTCGGCCCGGACGGTGCTCCCATCGTCCAGCCGCGCAGCGATCCCGCCGTTGCTGTCGGCGAACTCGGTCAGCCGCACCCCACACCGCACCGTGACGCCGTTGTCGGTCTGCAACCGGGCGCACAGCTGGCCCATCTGCTCGCCGAGAACTCGGGCGAACGGCACCGGCAACACCTCGATCATGGTGACGTCAAGGCCGGCCGTGCGGGCGGTGGCGGCGACCTCGGCACCGATGAAGCCGGCCCCGACCACCAGCAGCGAACGTGCTCGGGAGATCGAGTCCCGCAACCCCCGGCAGTCCTCCAGCGTGCGCAGGACGTGCAACTCCGGGTGGTCGGGCTGGCCGGGTAGCCGCCGTGGCAATACCCCGGTCGCCACGACCAGCGCGTCGTAGCGAAGCCTCGTGCCGTCGGCGAGCTCCACGGCGGCACCGTCGACGCCGACCGCGGAGGCGCCCAAGTGCAGCGAGACATCAAGGTCGGCCAGCTCTCCGCGGTGGAGCACGGCCCGGTCCTCGGTCCACTGCCCCGCGAGGATCTGCTTGGACAGGGGGGGCCGGTCGTAGGGTTCATGCACCTCGCCCCCGACGAGACTGATCCGACCGGGAAAGCCCTCCGCGCGCAAGGATTCCACGGTACGCAGGCCGCCCAGCCCAGCGCCGACGACCACTACGTGCTCCATGTACGCCTCCGGTTCAGGGTTTGGTGCTTAACTCCTCCCGCAGCCGGGCCAGCGTCCGGGACAGCAGGCGTGAGACGTGCATCTGCGACAGCCCGACCTGGTTCGCGATCTCGCTCTGCGTCAGGCCGGCGAAAAAGCGCAGTTTGAGGATGGCGCACTCGCGTTCGGGCAGTTTGTCCAGCAGCGGGGCCAAGGTAGCGCGGTACTCCACTCGGCCGAGCTCGGCGTCAGCCGTACCGACGACCTTTTCCAGTGCCGTGCCGGTGCCCTCGGCGTCGAGCAGGCTGTCCAGTGAGCTGGTGCGATACCCGCCGGCCGCCTCCAGACCTTCCAGTATTCGTTCCCTGGGCAGGTTCAGGTACTCGGCGAGCTCGCTGGCGGTCGGCGCCCTGCCATGCTGCTGCGACAGCACCGATACCGCTGATCCGATCGCGACGTGCAAATCCTTCAGACGTCGTGGGACCCGCATCGCCCACGCGTGATCCCGGAAGTACCGGCGCACCTCGCCGGTGATGGTGGGCACTGCGAAGGACAGGAAGTCGCTGCCCCGGTCGGGCTCGAAGCGGTCCACGGCGTGGATGAGCCCCACACTGGCGACCTGCTCGAGATCGTCCTGAGGCTCGCCCCGGTGGCTGAACCGGTGGGCGATGTGGTGCGCCAGCGGCAGGTGCGCGGCTACCAGCCGGTCACGCAGCTCGGCTCGCCGCGGGCTGCCCGGATCCAGCCCGACCATCTCGACGAACAGCGCCGCTAGGTGCCGGTAGTCGGCGCCCTCCGTCACGGCCCCTTCGGCGGACCTTTCTGCGGACATCTCGGTGGACTTGTCGGTGGGCGTCACCGACGCTTCGCCACGGTCTCGGACCGGCGCCGCTTGATCAGCGTGATGTTCATCACCGGGGGGTCAGATTCCGGCTCGCCGGTCACTCGTACCTCGTCGACCAGCATGGTCAGCACTCGCCAGCCGAAGGGGTCCCGCCGCAGGCTGGACCCCGGTTTCGTCGGGACCGACGAGGTCACCTCCATCTGCGCGGCGTCGAGGCAGAACGTGCACCTGAGCACCGCACCCGCAGCGGCGATCGCAATCAGCTCGGAGGCCGCCTCGTCCACCGCCAGCCGCAGGTCTTCCACAGTGTCGAGATCGAAATCAGCGCGGGCGGCGAGGTCGGCCGCCACCAAGCGCAGCGGCGGTAGCTCAGATGCGTCGGCTCTTACCTGCATCACCACAGTACGTCGGTGCTGCCGCTCACGATCATCGGGCGTGCTGGTGCCAGCATGCTCACCGGAGCCCATCACTACCACGACGCCTCCTCACCACCGATGGAACTGGCCGACGCCGATCCTGCCCTGCGTCAACGATCGTGGTCGCCGGGGCCACAGCTCCATCTGTCATCGCACCGTGGTCGGGCTGTTGCGGAGGCGGGCGATGCGTCGAAGAGATGAATCTCACACACTTACCAGAAGAGGCTCGGCGTAAGTGGCGCGGCGAGGAGCCGAACGCGACGAGCGAGGAGTTGCTGGGGTCAACCCGCCAGCAGCGGCCGCCGGCCGGTCCACAGCTCCCGGCGTTCCTCCTCTGTGAGGCCACCCCAGACCCCGTACGGCTCCCGCGCGGCCAGCGCGTGGCGGCGGCACTGCTCCAGGACCGGGCAACGCTGACAGATCGCCTTGGCCCGGTCGGCGCGGCGGGCCCGTGCCGACCCTCGTTCTCCGTCTGGGTGAAAGAAGACGCCGCTGTTCAGACCCTGGCAGGCTCCCTTGAGCTGCCAATCCCACTCGGTCGCGACCGGCTTTGGAAGTCGTCGGGTATCCGTCATCGCCAACACCGTCCTCAACTGGCCGACCGCCTCCAGGCACCTCATACCCATTTCGCGGCGGCGGTAAACCTGAACCGACCGAACCGAAACCCACTCACAGCTTGTGGCGGGGGCTGGCGCAGCGTGTCGATCACGTCTGGCATAATGGCGTGCAGAGGCTCGCACCGATGCTGGTGCAGCCGAGGTCGACTGCGACGCGCCTTCATGGCGCAAGAGGTTCTCCGCGTGTGGGACTGCGGGTGGCCACGCATCAGCGGCCACCCATCCCTCAAAGAGAGGATTACCTCCGCGTGCCTTCGAAGCACTCCGACCCTGACCAACCGGGCAGTTTCCGTCAACTCGGGGTCTCTGCGGAACTACTGACCGTGCTTGCCCGGCGCGGCATTACCACAGCGTTCCCGATCCAGGCCGCGACACTGCCCGACGCACTCGCCGGTCGTGATGTGCTCGGTCGCGGCCGAACCGGAAGCGGCAAGACGCTTGCCTTCGCGATCCCTACCATCACTGCGTTGGACCGCTCCGGGCTGCGCCGTGCCGCCGGCTGCCCCCGCGCCCTCGTACTGGTGCCTACCCGGGAGCTGGCCAACCAGGTTGCCGACACCTTCGCCCCGCTGGCCGCCGCCCTCGGGCAGCGGATCACCACGGTCTATGGCGGCGTCGGCCAGGGTGGGCAGGTGGCCGCGCTGCGTGGGGGGATCGATGTCCTCATCGCCTGCCCCGGCCGCTTGGAGGACCTACTCGGGCAGGGCCGCGTGCACCTTGATGCGGTCGAGGTCACGGTACTGGATGAGGCCGACCACATGGCCGACCTAGGGTTCTTGCCTGCAGTACGCAGATTGCTGGACCGTACCCCGGCCGGCACCCAGCGGCTGCTGTTCTCGGCGACCCTGGACGCAGCCGTGGACATTCTGGTACGCCGCTATCTGACCGATCCGGTGGTGCACTCGGTCGACCCACCGGTGGCACCGGTGTCCACGATGGAACACCACGTGTTCATCGTGGAACACGCCGACAAGTCGTCAGTGGTTCGTGAGCTCGCCTCCGGCCAGCACCGCAGCCTGCTGTTCACCCGCACCAAGCACGCCGCGAAGAAGCTCGCCAAGCAGTTGACCGCCGCCGGGCTGCCCGCAGTAGAGCTGCACGGGAACCTCTCGCAGAACGCCAGGACACGGAACCTTGCAGCGTTCAGCGAGGGTAGCGCGCGGGTACTGGTGGCTACCGACATCGCCGCGCGGGGCATCCACGTCGACGGAATCGGCCTGGTGGTGCATGTGGACCCGCCTGCCGAGTACAAGGCTTATCTGCACCGCTCCGGACGCACGGCCAGGGCAGGTGCCGAAGGGATCGTGGTAACCCTGTCCACCCCCGAGCAGTCCGGGGAGGTGCGGACGCTGACTCGGCTGGCCGGCATCAGGCCGGTGACGGAGCGGGTGCGGCCCGGCACCGAGCAGATCACCGCGCTCACCGGCCCGCCAGCCGCACTGGTCACCCCGGCTTCCCCCGCTGCGGTGCCGGTAACGTCCCGGCGTCGCCGAGACGGCGTCGTCGAGGCCTCCCGTCGAGGACCACGGCGGGCCACCCGGCGCCGCTCCACCCGCCGCGCCGCCTGAATGCCGCGTCTGTCCGTCGCGGTGTGGCCTCACCCGAAGTGACCGCGGTACTTGCGGCGCTCGACCGGCCCGCGGTAGCGGGCGTGCGGTGGTCACCACCGGAGCAATGGATGGTGAAGCTGCGCCCGCTCGGCTACCTGGACGGGTCAGGTGATCGGGCGGCTGCGGGACGTGCTGGTGGCCGAGCTCGATGGGGCGCCAGCCGTCGAGTGCGCACTGGGACCGATGACCCGCCGACTCGGCGGGCAGTGGCTGGGCGCTCCGGTCGAGGGGCTCGATGACCTGGCCGCGGTCGTGTTCGAGGTGACCGAACAACTCGTGCCGGTCACCCATCCGCAGCCGTTTCAGGCCGATGTCGTGCTAGCCCGGGGCCGGGTACCCAAGGAGCTGGCCGGCCAACCGCTAGCAGCATCGTGGACCGTGCGTGCTGTCTGTCTCGTTGCCGACCGATCTTCACCGCGGGTACCCCGATACGAGGACCTTGCCGTTATTGCGCTGGGTGGCTGAGCCCTGACCTGCCGTCGGTGTCATCGAGTCGCGGTGGTGAGACCGGCACTGACGCGCAATCGCGCGCTCCTTCGCTTCAAATACCGTGACCACGACCGCTCTGCTGTTGCCGAACTCGACACCAGTGCGGTCCGAAGCCGCGCGGGCAGCACTGGTGTCGAGTTCGGCGCACGTAGGGTTGTCACGGGGCGGGGCGCCGCGACCCGGGACCCGGGACCGGTGTTCGTGTTGAGGTACGGGCGATCACGACCGGCAGCAGCCCGCATTTCACCCCTCAGGGCGGCGCGCAGCGCCTACGGAGTTGCTTGCTTGCTTCGAAATACGGGTGTGACC